>NZ_AUIS01000015.1 GCF_000423825.1 Thermithiobacillus tepidarius DSM 3134 | reverse complement strand
GCGCAAGCAGATCAACGTGGCACGCGACATGCTCAAGCACTGGTGCACCTGCGTCATGCGTTCCAAGGTCGAACCCATGAAGGAGGTCGCCGCCATGGTCCGTCGCCACCTCGAGGGCATCGTCGCCTGGGCCCAGACCCGCCAGACCAACGGCTTCCTCGAAGCGCTCAACGGCCTGTTTCAGTCCGCCAAGCGCCGCGCTCGCGGCTTCACCCGCTTCACCACTATCAGAACCGTCATCTTCCTGATCGCCGGCAAGCTCGACTTCGCAGTGATCAACCCTCATGCCCGGCAACCCACTTGAAATTCAACAGAGCCAAATTTGAAGTTCACCCCCACTTCCACCACCTGGCCGTTGGGCAGCTTGTAAGCCTGCGGCAGCCCACCCCGCCCCGCTCGGCACCGCACCGGCTTGGTGTAGGCGGCCAGGATGGTGGTGGCTTTCTTGCGCAGGAAGCCGCCGGGTTTGTGGGTGGTCGTGGCGGTGCGCGTCTCCGCCGTCGCGGCAGGCGGCGAAGGGGTTCATGCCGAACTTGGCTGCGAATTTTTGCCCGTCTTCCGGGGTGAAGCGCTTCTGCACCATCAGGACGTCGCCGTTGGGCACTTCAAGTTTGAAGAAACGTTAGGGCATTTCATTCCAGAAGCAGGAAAAGCCTACTTCCACAGCCGCGGGTCGAAGGTGAAGGATTCCGGGTCGGCGATGACGAGCCTGCGGAAATCCGGGTGCGCGGGGTTCAGCAGGTAGTTGCTCTCCAAAGGCACCAGGACAGACGGAACCTGGAGGACGGCGCTGGTGCCGGTGGCGGCCCATCGAGTGCCGAGGGTCTGGGTGCTGTCGGGGGGCGGTTGCTGGCGCCAGTTGGGCGGCAGGCGTTCGGGGGTGAGTGATTCGACGGGTATGCCGCCGGGAATTTCAATGCGGAAGGATACGAAATCCAGCTTGGCGAAGGCGCGGGGCAGATGCACGAAGAGTTCCAGCGCCGCCAGGGCCAGGCTGGCGCTGGTGTAGACGAGGGGGGTGCCTTCGGCGTTCCAGCGGCCGCCGGCTTCCCGCGCGCCGATGCCGGTGAGGGCGGTGGCGATGTGCTTGCGCTTGCTGAGCCGCCAGACGACCAGGCTCACGAATAGACCGCGTGCTCGATGCGCTTGAGCAGGTTCTCCACTTCGCGGGTGCCGGCTTCGCTGGTGAGCAGTTCCATGGGGACGCGATTGTCCAGGCCGAGCTGGGGCGTGCGCAGCCAGTCCCGGGCGCTGTCTTCGTCCTCCAATACCTCCTCCGCCAGGGCGAATACGCGGGCCAGGCGGTAGAGCCGATCGCTGGCCAGCGGCGATAGGGGCTTTTCCGGATCCCCGCGCCAGCGGGCCAGGGTGCGGGCGTTGACGCCGATGAGTTCCGAGGCCTCGCTGTCATTGAGCTGGATCAGGTGCTTGATGGCGTCGAGGGCCGCGCGCGGAAAGCCGGCGTGGATGCGGTCGGCGAACTCCAGCGGGTTGTCAATTTCCCGGCCGAAAACGCGGACACCGCCCAGGAGCACGCTGATGCTGCGTTCATCGAACATGGCACGTCTCCTTTGGGTGATATTTGTCTTTATTATATTAGACAAATGTCAAAAGAGAAAGATGGGTTGCTGGGGCTGCGGGCTTGGCTGGCGCCGGCCCTTCTCACAGCTCCAGGCTGATGTCGGCGGCGTGGGTGAAGCGCTGGCCGTTCCAGTAGAGTTCCACGTATTTGAGGTGCTGCGCCTGGCGCAGGGCCTTGGGGCGGAAGACGGCGAAGGCGGCGTGGCCGGGGTGGCGCACGCTGTCGTAGCGCAGCAGGTCCACCCGGCCCCGCGCGTGGCGGGCCAGGGCTTGGCAGGGGGCGTAGTCCTCGCCGCGCAGCCAGGGCCAGGGCTGATCGAGGAGGTCGTAGGCGCTGCCCGCCAGGGTGGCGCCGATGCTGCGCATGGCCAGGGTCTGCGCCGGCTCGCTGGTGCTGGCGAGAAAGCGGGCAGCGTGGAAGGCGACTTCGCGCACGGCGGTCTCCTCGGCTTCGGCGCAGTAGTAGACGCCGAAGCTGCCGTCGCTGAAGCGGCTGCCGCGCGGGTTAAGGTGGGTGAAGGCGGCCATGACATAGGAGGCGCCCTCGCCGTAGACGCGCTCGTCCTTGGGCACCAGGACGATCTCGCCGCGCGCGTCGCGCATGCGCGGGTTGGTCAGGGCTTCCAGCTCGTAGAGCAGATCCCACTCCGCTGGGCTGACGTGCTCCAGATCGGCGAAGAGGTCGATGGCCGGGTGGGCGGTGGGCACCAGCCGGTAAGTGCGCAGGGGCCCGACCGGGATCGGCGCGAGCGCCTCCCACTCGGCGCTCACGTCCAGCCGCCGCGTTGGGCGTCGAGGTACTGGCGCACCAGGAAGAGATCGCTCACCTGCCCCGAGAGCATGCGCTCCAGGGCCGAGCGTCCGCCGAAGAGCGGCGCGTCGTTGGGCTTGCGCACCCAGGCGTAGACGGACTCGGGATGCCGGGCAAAGAGGATGCGCAGGGACTTGTGGATGCCGAGCAGGTAGGAGATGCGCTCCAGGGTATCGCGCGGCAGCGCGCCGGCCCGCCCCGCCTTCCAGTTGGCGTAGGTGGAGGTCGCGTCGATGCCCAGCAGGGTCATGGCTTCCTGGCGGGACAGGCGCCAGTGCTCGGCGATGTCGAAGAAGGCGCGCAGGGCGGCGTCGCTCAGGCGCTTGCGGTCGGCGGGCGAGGCGTGTGGAGCCGTGGGCATGGGGGACCCTCCGCTTTCATGTATTTGTATCTTTTAGATTATATAGTACAAATTTGCTCGGGCAAGTTCCGCGGCCGCGGGCGCGAAGCGGGATGCCGAACAGTGCCAAGCCCGGCACCGCCTTTATCGAACAAGCACTTGCGGCTATGATGAGCCACCCTGTGTTTTTCTGAGGCTTCGGCATGCAGATCGGCCCCTATCGCATCGATACCCCCGTGGTGCTGGCGCCCATGGCGGGCGTGACGGACCGGCCGTTTCGCGCGCTGTGCCGGCGGCTGGGCGCCGGAATGGCGGTGTCGGAGATGGTGACGTCGCAGGCCCATCTGTGGCACAGCGAAAAGACGCGCCGGCGCCTGGACCACGCCGGGGAGCCGGGGCCGCGCATCGTGCAGATCGCCGGGGCCGATCCGGCCATGCTGGCCGAGGCGGCGCGCTTCAACGCGGACCAGGGAGCGCAGGTCATCGACATCAACATGGGCTGCCCGGCCAAGAAGGTCTGCAACGTGATGGCGGGCTCGGCGCTGCTGCGCGACGAGGCGCTGGTGGGGCGCATCCTGGAGGCGGTGGTGGCGGCGGTGGACGTGCCGGTGACCCTGAAGATCCGCACCGGCTGGGACCCGGCGAGCCGCAACGGCGTCGCCATCGCGCGCATCGCCGAGGCGGCCGGCATCCAGTCGCTGGCGGTGCACGGGCGCACGCGCGCCTGCGCCTACCGGGGCGCGGCGGAGTACGACACCATCCGCGCCATCAAGCAGGCGGTGCGGATGCCGGTGATCGCCAACGGCGACATCACCACCCCCGAGCAGGCCCGGCAGGTGCTCGGTTACACCGGCGCCGACGCGGTGATGATCGGCCGTGCCGCCCAGGGGCGGCCGTGGGTCTTCCGCGAGATCGCCCACTATCTCGCCACCGGCGAACAGCTGCCCTCCCCCGCTCCCGCCGAGGTCCGCGCCATCCTGCTCGCGCATCTGGAGGACCTGTACGCCTTCTACGGCGAGCACACCGGCGTGCGCGTGGCGCGCAAGCACCTGTCCTGGTACAGCCAGGCCCAGGGCGATGCGGGCGGTTTTCGGGAGGTGGTGCTGCGCGTGGAGACGGCGCGGGAGCAGTTGGCCCTGGCCGAGGCCTATTTCGAGCGGTTGATGGCGGCGTGAATCGGTTTTCCCGCTTCCCATGGAGCAGGGCGGCAAGCAAGCGGGGTTGATCGTGAGCAAGCCCGCTCCTGCGGTCGAGTGCCCCGTCGCAATTGACGGGCCAATTTGGATTCCGCCGTCCAGGCGTGGCCCCGATGCCGCAGCCGCCCGCAGGAGCGGGCTTGCTCGCGATTGTTGTTCCGCCCGCCTAAAGCGGCGGTCGCGCGGGGGTGTAAGGGGAAGGCTCTGACGGAAAGATTCAGGGCCGGCGGCTCAGCGGCGCCCGCCGCGCGGGCCGCTGCCCATGCCTCCGCCCATGCCGGGACCCTGGAAGCCGCCGCTGCCCGGCTGCATCATGCCGCCTTGCCCCGGCGCCATGTTGCCCGGGCCCGGCATCATGCCCCCCTGGCCCGGGGTCGCGTTCTGCGGGCGGCCCAGGTATTTCTGCTGCTCTTCGGGAGTCATGCTGCGCAGGCGCTGCTGCCATTCCTGCTGGAAGGCGTTGCGCTCGGCCGCGGGGGCGTCGAGCATGCGGGCGCGCATGCGCGCCATCTCGTCGGTGGAATAGCCGCCGAAGTTCAGATAACGGCGCTGTTCCTCCTGGCTCATGCTGCGCACGCGGTTCTGCCATTCCTGCTGGAAAGCGTTGCGTTCGGTCTGCGGCAGGGTTTGCACCTGGCCGCGCATGTTGGCGAGCTCTTCCGTGGACATGCTGCGGTAGTCCGCGGCCCAGGCCGTGGACAGCGCCAGGGTGGAGCCCAGCATCAGGGTCAGCAAAGCGGTCTTTTTCATGGGGTTCTCCGTGCACTGGTTGTTATGCGGGCCGCCGCGGGCGGCCCTTACATGATCAACGGCTGTGGATAAAAAAGCGTTGACAGATCCCAGCTTAGGGATGATGCCTTGGACGGCTCAGCGGCGTCCCCGGCCGCCGCGTCCGGGCGCGCCGGTGAAGGGCTGGTGCTGCGGATCGAAGCCACCCTGCTGGTAGCGCTGCTCCGCCTCGACCTGGTAGCGGTTCCAGTTTTCGTCCCGGTAGCGCAGCAGGGGCGGCGGCAACTGGGCGGCGGCCACTCGATTCCAGGGGCCGTTGTAGCCGGGGCCGGCGTACCAGGCGCCCTGGACGTAGTAGTAATAGCTGCCGCCGTAGAAGAAGATGCGGTACGGCGTGCGGTAGGCCACGTAGAGGCCCAGTTCGGGCACCCAGACCATGAGCGGCGGCGCGGCCAGCGCCACGGCCGGCGGGCCGTAGCCGGGCGGCGGTGGCGGCGGGTAGACGGCGCAGGCGGTGCCCAGCAGGCCGAGGGCGGCCAGGCTGAAGGGGGCAAGCAGGCGGAAAGCATGGCGTGGCATAGGATCCTCCTGTGAGTGGAGCGGCGGCTTGAAGGCCGCCGCCAGGTCTCGCGAGTGGAAGGCGTCCGCAGGCGGCGCCCGGCATTTGGAGCCGGGCCGCGTTCCCGCGGTTCCTCCGGCCTGCGGCTCAGAACTGGTAGCTCAGGCCCAGCCGCACCGAGCCGTAGCTGTTGTCGTAGGTGTTGGCGGCGCCGCCCGGGGTCGGCGGCACCACCAGGGTGTACTTGTCGTAGTTGCTGTAAGTGTAGTCCAGGCGCATGTGGAAGTGCCGACTGACCGCCACCTCGATGCCGCCGCCGTGTTGGGCGCCGTCCTGGCTGTGGCTGTCCCGCAGCGTCATGACGCGCTCAAGGGCGCTTGGCGGGCGGCGGGGATCGGCGTAAGGTGTGGTGCTTGCCGGCACCGGCATTTCGAGGCGGAGGATTAACGTGGAAGATCTGCATGCCAACCTGCTGGAGCGCGTGGTGCTCGACACCCACGCGCTGCCCTGGGAGCCGAGCCCGAGCCCGGGCGTCCAGCGGCGGCGCCTGGACCGTCTGGGCGGCGAGTCGGGGCGGGCCACCTCCATCGTCCGCTATGACGCGGGCGCGGCCTTTCCGGCGCACGCCCACCCGGCCGGCGAGGAGATCCTGGTGCTCGACGGCGTCTTTTCCGACGAGCATGGCGACTACCCGGCCGGCACCTACCTGTTGAATCCACCCGGCACCCGCCACGCGCCCTTCACCCGCGACGGCTGCACCCTCTTCGTCAAGCTGCGCCAGCACGACGGACCCGAACGCCAGCAGGTGTGCCTGGATACCCAGGCGCTCGACTGGCTGCCGGGCGTGGCGCCGGGCCTGTCGGTCAAGCCGCTCTACAGCCAGGCCGGCTTTCCGGAGAACGTGGCGCTGGTGCGCTGGGCGCCGGGCACCGAGTTTCACCGCCACGTCCATCCGGGCGGCGAGGAGATCCTGGTGCTGGAGGGCGTGTTCGAGGACGAGCTGGGCAGCTACCCAGCCGGCACCTGGCTGCGCAACCCGCACATGAGCGTGCACACGCCCTTTTCGCGCGAGGGCTGCATCATCTACGTGAAGGTGGGCGGGCTCTAGGCGGCCTGTTCAAGCCGGCTTGAGCATGGCCAGGCGCAGCGACTGTCGTTCAAGCTGGCCTTCAACAGCGGTCGGCCTGGGACAGGCGATTCGGATGCCTCCGGCGGGTTGCCGTTCGCCGGAGGCGGTTTCGCTCAGGTCTCCTGGCGTTGCGGGCGGATCAGCAGTTCGCTGACGTCCACGTGGGGCGGCTGGGTGACGGCGTAGAAAATGGCGTTGGCGATGTCCTCGGCCTGCAGGATCTCCGCCTCCGGGGCGTAGAAGCCGCCGGGCCCGGTCACCGCCTGGCGCACGTCGGCGCTGCCGATGGACTGCGGCAGCTCGGTGGCCACCGCGCCCGGCTGGATGTCCGTGACCCGCAGGCCGTAATGCGTGCCCTCCTTGCGCAGGGTGTCGGAGATGGCGCGCACGGCGAACTTGGTGCCGCAGTAGACGGCGCCGCCGGGGAAGGTCACGCGCCCGGCCACGGAGCCCAGGTTGACGATGTGGCCGCGCCGGCGCCGCGCCATGCCGGGCAGCACGGCGTGGATGGCGTAGAGCAGGCCCTTGACGTTGACGTCGATCATGCGCTCCCACTCGTCGACGCGGCCCTCGAGCATGGGCGACAGCGGCATCAGGCCGGCGTTGTTGATGAGGATGTCCACCCCGCCCAGGTCCTCCAGCTCCTCGCCCAGCCGCGCCATGGCCTGGCGGTCGGCGACGTCCACCGGCTTGATGACGGCCTGGCCGCCGGCCTCCTGGATGGCCTGGGCCAGCGTCTGCAGGCGCTTTTCGCGCCGGGCCGACAGCACCACCTCCGCCCCGGCGGCGGCCAGGACCCGCGCGGTTGCCTCGCCGATGCCGCTCGATGCGCCGGTGACCCAGGCGCGCTTGCCGGACAGTTGCGTCATGATTCCCTCCTTGGCTCAGGCCGTCAGGTGTTCCACGTGGAACCGCATATGCTCTTCCATGAAGCTGGCGATGAAGTAGTAACTATGGTCGTAGCCCGGCTGGCGGCGCAGGATCAGCGCCTGGCCGGCGGCCTGGCAGGCGGCTTCGAAGCGTTCCGGCTTGAGCTGGGTCTCCAGGAACTGGTCGGCGGTGCCCTGGTCGATCAGGATCGGCGTGGGCAGTTGGGTGCCGCGCACCAGCTCGCTGGCGTCCCAGGCGCGCCAGGCGTCCCGGTCGGCGCCGAGATAGCCGGAAAACGCCTTCTCGCCCCAGGGGCTGTGCATGGGCGCGCCGATGGGCGCGAAGGCGGAAACGGAGCGGTAGCGCCCCGGGTTTTTCAGGGCGCAGACGAGGGCGCCGTGGCCGCCCATGGAGTGGCCGAAGATGCTCTGGCGCACCGGATCGGCCGGGAAGTGCTCGGCGACGAGGGCGGGCAGTTCGTCGGTGACGTAGCTGTACATGCGGTAGTGGGCGGACCAGGGGGCGGCGCTGGCATCCAGGTAGAAGCCGGCGCCGCTGCCGAAGTCCCAGTCATCATCCTCGCCGGGGATGCCGGTGTGGCGCGGACTGGTGTCGGGGGCGACCAGCAGGATGCCGTGCTCGGCGGCGTAGCGCTGGGCGCCGGCCTTGATCATGAAGGTCTCTTCGGTGCAGGTCAGGCCGGCCAGATAGTAGAGCACCGGCACCGGCCCGGCCGTCGCCTGCGGCGGCAGGTAGACGGCAAAGCGCATGGGCGCGTTGCAGCTTTGCGAGGGGTGGCGGCAGTAGCGCACCACCCCGCCGAAGCTTTTGTGCTCGGCCAGCAGTTCCAGTGCGGTGCTCATGCGCCCCTCCTAGAACGTGATGACGCTGCGGATGGACTCGCCCCGGTGCATGAGGTCGAAGGCATCGTTGATGCGTTCCAAGGGCATGACATGGGTGATCATGTCGTCGATATTGATCTTGCCCTCCATGTACCAGTCCACGATCTTGGGCACGTCGGTGCGGCCGCGGGCGCCGCCGAAGGCCGAGCCGCGCCAGTTGCGCCCGGTGACGAGCTGGAACGGGCGGGTGCTGATCTCCTCGCCGGCGCCGGCCACGCCGATGATGACGCTGGTGCCCCAGCCCTTGTGGCAGCACTCCAGCGCCTGGCGCATGAGCTTGACGTTGCCCACGCACTCGAAGCTGTAGTCGGCGCCGCCGCGGGTCAGGTCCACCAGGTAGGGCACCAGGTCCCCTTCCACCTCGTTGGGATTGACGAAGTGGGTCATGCCGAACTTCTCGGCCATGGCGCGCTTGGCCGGGTTGATGTCCACGCCCACGATCATGTCGGCGCCGACCATGCGCGCGCCCTGGATCACGTTGAGGCCGATGCCGCCCAGGCCGAAGACCACCACCTTGCTGCCCGGCTCCACCTTGGCGGTGTAGATCACTGCGCCGAGGCCGGTGGTGACGCCGCAGCCGATGTAGCAGACTTTGTCGAAGGGTGCGTCCTCGCGGATCTTGGCCACGGCGATCTCGGGCAGCACCGTGTAGTTGGCGAAGGTGGAGGTGCCCATGTAGTGGTGGATCATGCGGCCATCCAGGGAGAAGCGGCTGGTGCCGTCGGGCATGACGCCGCGTCCCTGGGTCGGGCGGATGGCCTGGCACAGGTTGGTTTTCGGGTTCAGGCAGTACTCGCACTCGCGGCACTCGGGCGTGTAGAGCGGAATGACGTGGTCGCCGGGCTTGACGGACCGGACCCCCGGCCCGACTTCGACCACCACGCCGGCGCCCTCGTGGCCGAGGATGGCCGGAAAGAGCCCTTCCGGGTCCGCGCCAGACAGGGTGTAGGCATCGGTGTGGCATACCCCGGTGGCCTTGATCTCGACCAGCACCTCGCCGGCTTTCGGACCTTCCAGGTGTACCGTTTCAATGCTGAGCGGCTTGCCGGCTTCAAAAGCCACGGCGGCGCGTACGTCCATGGGCGTCTCCTTGTCTCGCGTGCGGGGCGCATGGCCCCGGGAACAGTGGACGGCGTCGGCAGGTGGCCGGCGCCGGATGAAGGTTCTTGTAGAGCATATGCCGGGTCTTGTGAAGTATGCACTTTTTTGTAATATAACTACCTTCAGGATACCCAGTTACTTTTGGGTAAGTTTTGGGCCGTCACGCGAACACGATAAAGGCCCAAAAAGGGGGACTGCCATACCCCGGCTCCGCGCGGGTCGGGGATTTTTGACCATGGGCACGCGCTGAAATTCGGCGGGCCGCGGCGGCTGCCATGCCGGTGCTTTGCAAGGGGACCATTCATGCCTAAGGAAGGAGAGTACTGCGCCGTCGACGTCACCCTGCGGGTGGTCGGCGGGCGCTGGAAGGTGCTGATCCTGCAGGAGCTCTTCACCGGGACCAAGCGCTTTTCCGAATTGCGCCGCGCCATTCATGGCATCACCCAGAAGATGCTCACCCAGCAGCTGCGGGAGATGGAGGAGCACGGCATCGTGAACCGTCAGGTCTACCCCGAGGTGCCGCCCCGGGTCGAATACTCGCTCACGCCCCTGGGCGAGAGCCTGTGGCCGATCCTCATGGCCATGCATGACTGGGGCATGCGGCAATTGGAGGCGGTAGGACAGCCGGCCGCCTCTCCCTCCCCCGCCGCCTGCGGTCCGGTGCCGCTGCCGGCTGGCGGGGTGCGCGGCGCCCAGTGACGCCGTGCACGCGGACGCGCGCCGCTCGGCCCTTGCGGCACGGTGTTCCTTGTGGCAAGGTCGACGGCATCACTCCTGAAGCACAACAACTCCACCGTCGCCCATGAAAATGAGTCGCTTCCCCGATCCCATGGCGGCCCTCAATGCGCTCACCATCCGCTCGATGGTGTGGCTGAACGGCTTTGCCCACCTCATCATCGGCCTGGCCCTGGCGGTCACGGTGCTGATGTTCACCTGGCTTTTCTTCGACGACGTCTACGAGGCGCTGCGCTCGCATAACCTGGTGCACGGCTTCCTGCACGCCCTCGGCACTCTCATGGTGCTGTGGATCGTCAGCGCGCTGATCACCTCGGAGATCCGCTATCTGCGCGGCGGCAAGCTGGAAGTGACCACTTTCATCGAGGTGGCCATGGTGGTGGTGCTGCGCCGCTTCATCGTCATGCCGGTGCAGGAGGTGGTGCCCTCGATCAAGGAAGTGGCCCTGTGGATCGGCGCGGCGGTGCTGCTCGGGCTGATGTATCTGCTGGTGCGCTGGGGACAGCGCATGAGCGGGCCGGAGGAGGTGATGCCGGTGGCGGGGGATGAGTAATGGGCGATGGGCTGAGCGGGCGAGGCTCCAGGGTTGGGCGGGCTGGCCTGCGGGGAGTTGGGTGTCGGGGGTTGCCCGGCGGCAAGTTACTTTTCTTGCTTGCCCAAGAAAAGTAACCAAAAGAAGAGCCCCCGTTGTCCCGCTCTGCGTGGCGCGCCGGCGGGCCTGCGCGCACAAGGAACGTAGGAGCGGGCTGGCCCGCGATGGCTGGCCTATCGATACAGCGGATCGCGAGCAAGCTCGCCCCTGCGAGTCAGGATGCCAACCCGCCAGGCCTGGCGCGGCGCCGCAACCGCCCGGCATGCCCGCTCCCGCCGGGAGCGGGCCGATAGGGCGGGCGCCCGGGCCTTGCCCTTGGGCTGCGCCGCCGCGATGTTCGTGCGATTCCTATGCTTCGATGATCCGCAGGCATCAGCGGGAGAAGCGGGCTGCTTCGAGGATCGCGTAGCTGCCGGTGGCGTAGGCGATCATCTGCTCGTCGCAGTACACCTCCACGACCACGAATGCCAGCGTCTTGCCGCGCCTGAGGACCCGGGCGCGCGCTTCGAGATAGCGCCCTTGCGCCGGCTTCAGGTAGTTGATCTTGATCTCCGTGGTGACGCTCGTGCGGCCGGCGGGCAGCTTCGACATGGCGGCGTACCACCCCGTGTTGTCCGAGAGCGTCGAGATCACCCCGCCATGCACGAAGCCCAGGTGCTGCAGGTGCCAGGCTTCGATGTCCAGGCCCACGCGGGCGCGGCCCTCGCCGAGATCGACGAGCCGCGCGCCCATGTGCTCGAGAAAGGGAAGCGACACATCGAGCTCCCGTTTTTCCATGATCAACTCTCCGCTCCGAAAAATGCGCCGGAAGGAAGCGCGGCTTCAGGCCAGATCGTTCCCGGGCGGCGCGAGCGCGAGATCGGATGTCTCCGACCTCCCCTCCTCGCCCGCCAGCCCGGCATTGAACCAGGCGTCCAGGCCGCCTGCCAGCGGGCGCACCCGCTGGATACCACGGTCCATGAGGGCGCGGGCGACACGGGCGGCGGAGGCTTCGTTGGGGCAGGTGCAGTACAAGACGACCTCGCGCGCTGGCGAGAGCTGCGCCAGCGCATCGTCCAGCGCCGCCGGATCCACCGCCAGGGCGCCTGGGATGCGGCGCGGGTCCAGCTTGCGGGCGCCGGCCGAACGCACGTCCAGGATGACCGGCTCCGCGCCCTGCTGCAGCAGGCGCTGAAGCTCGTCCACGCTGATTCGCGCCATGCGCAGGGTCTCGTAGAAGCGGCGCCGCTGCCACCATTTGATGCCGATGAAGGCAAAAAGCAGCGCACCCAGCAGATCCAGAGCCACGGTGCCCAGGGTGGCTAGGTATTCGGCGGCCTCGTCGATCTGGGCATGGAGGACGAGCCCGGCGCCGATCCCCGCGCCCACCCACAAGGCGCTGCCGAGGCCGTCGAAAAGCAGGAAGGCCGTCGGGCGGACGCGCAGCGCGCCGGCCAGGGGCGGCGCGATGGTGGCGAGGCCGGGGATGAACTTGGCGATGACGATGGTGCCGGTGCCCCAGCGCTCGAAGGTGTTCTCGGTCTGGCGCACGCAGGAATCGGGCGACAGGGAGATACGGCAGAGCAGGCGCAGCACGTGATAGCCGTAGCGCCGGCCGGCGGCGAACCAGAAACAGTCGGCCAGCACGGCGGCCGTGAGGGCGACGGCGAAAACCGCCGGCGCGAAGAGCTGCCCCGCGGCGGCCAGGGCGCCGGTGACGATCAGGGTGGGAATGGCGGGCAGCGGCAGGCCGAGCTGGGTCAGCAGCACGTTGGCGAAGACCAGTGCCAGCCCATAATGAATGATCAGCTCATACAGCGCCTGCATCGAGACCTCCCTCCCCGCCTATTCTCCGTCCATTTCCAGACAAAGTCACGGCCCGAAGCGAGCACGGTCATGGGGCGCGGTGAAGTCGAGCAGCGGCCCCTTGGGGATGATGCCGGTGGGATTGATGTGCCGGTGGCTCTCGTAATAGTGGCGCTTGATGTGCTCCAGATTCACCGTCTCGGCCACGCCCGGCACCTGATAGAGGTCGCGCAGATAATTGGAGAGATTCGGGTAGTCGGCCAGGCGGCGCAGGTTGCACTTGAAGTGGCTGTAGTAGACGGCGTCGAAGCGCACCAGGGTGGTGAAAAGGCGCCAGTCCGCCTCGGTGAGCCGGCTGCCGAGCAGATAGCGGCCTGCGGCGAGACGCGCCTCCAGCTGATCCAGCGCGCCGAAGAGCTGGTCGAAGGCCGCCTCGTAGGCACCCTGCTCGGTGGCGAAGCCGCAGCGGTAGACGCCGTTGTTGACGTTGTCGTAGACGAAGGCGTTGACGGCGTCGATCTCGGCGCGCAACGGCGCCGGGTAGAAGTCGGTGCGCACATCGGTGAAGGCATCGAAGGCGCTGTTCAGCATGCGGATGATCTCGGCCGATTCGTTGCTGACGATGGTGCAGCGCTGCCGGTCCCAGAGCACCGGCACGGTGACGCGGCCGGTGTAGTCGGGCTGCGCCCGGGTGTAGACCTGGTGCAGGTAGTGGGCGCCGCCCTCGCTGTCCGGAATGCAGCCGGCCCGCTCGCTGAAGGCCCAGCCCTGGGCCGACATGACCGGATCGACGATGGAGATGGAGATCACGTCCTCCAGCTTTTTGAGCTTGCGGAAAATGAGGGCGCGGTGCGCCCAGGGGCAGGCCAGGGACACGTAGAGATGGTAGCGGCCCGCTTCGGCCTTGAAGCCGCTGTTGCCGTCGGCGGTGACGGTATGGTGGAAGGCGCTGGGCGGGCGCACGAAGGCGCCGCCGGTGGCCTGGGTGTCGTACCAGCCTTCCTGCCAGACGCCGTTCAGGAGATAACCAGCCATGAGGATCCTCTCTGTCTTTCCGGGGTTGCGATGGTGAGAGTCTAGTTGGGCAATTTTTGGGGGGAGTGGGTTCGGGGGCGGGGTTGTAGCCTGGGCTGCGCTTGCGGCTGAAGTTGGGTGCCGGGGGGTGCCCGGCGGCAACCGGCTTTGCCGCTCACTGCGTTCGCTCTCGCTGCGCTTGTTTTGCCGTTCGCTGCGCTCAGACAGGCGCTCGCTCTCCTCCCGCCGCCCCGGCGCGGCAAGGGGATGGGACAGCAAAGGCAACCCCTAACCCCGCTGCCGCCGCTGGCTGTAGGAGCGAGCTGGCTCGCGATAACGGTGCCGCTCGATCAACCCGATCGCGGGCAAGCCCGCTCCTACAGCCTGAGATGCCGGCTCGCCAGGGGTGGGCACGGCATCGCAGCCGCCCGGCATGCCCGCTCCCGCCGGGCGCGGGCAGGATGAGGGCCGATAGGGTGGGTGCCCGGCCATTACCCTTGGGCCGCACTGCCCTCTCCAGCCGTAGGAACGAGCTCACTCGCGATTGCTGGCCAATCTGTACAGCGGATCGCCGGCCAGCCCGCGCCGACAAGCCAGGATGCCAGCCCGTCAAGCTGGGCACAGCGCCCGCCGGCAAGCCTGTGGGCTGCTCTTGGCTGGCCAGCGGGTTGCTTTGCCGCAGGGTATCTTTGCCTGCCGCTCACCCGCCACGATTCACCCCTAAAACCCGACCGCCACCGCCCTCGCCTCCTCCAGCGCCTGCTCGCGGGCGTTGGCGGCGGTTTCGGGTTGGGCCAGGGTGGGTTCCACCAGGATGCTGCGGACGTCGGTGAAGCCGATGAAGCGCAGCCAGTTTTCCACGTAGGGCTTCTGGAAATCGAAGCCCTCGGCGCCGGTGCCCGCGCCGTAGGCGCCGCCGCGGGCGTGGATCACGGTGGCGGGCTTGCCGGTGACCAAGCCCTGGTAGCCTTCGCCGGGGGTGAAGCGGAAGGCCAGGCCGGGCTGGGTGACGACGTCGACCAGGTGCTTGAGCTTGTAGGGCACGCCGAAATTCCACATGGGCACGCTGATCAGGTACTTGTCGGCCCCGGCAAAGCGCGCGAAGAAGTCGGTGATGCGCTGCCAGGCCGCCGCCTGCTCCGGCGTGTGGGCCAGGCCGCGGGCGATGGCGTAGCGGGCGGCGATGGCGTCCTCGTCGAGGTCCGGCAGGTCCATGGACCATAGATCCCAGCTCTCGATCTCGTCTTGCGGGTTGGCTTGACGATAGTCGGCGAGGAAAGCCTCGGCCACGGCGATGGAGTGGGAGCGCGCCTTGCGCGGGGAAGCTTCGATGTACAGCAGTTTGGCCATGCGTAGTCCTCCAATCAAAATTCAGGGCAGATCGAAAAGCAGCACTTCGGCCGGCTCGCGGGCGATGAGGCGGATGCGGGTTTCCTCGCGGATGGCGGCGCCGTCGCCGGCCGCCAAGTGCACGCCGTCTTTCTCCACCGTGCCGCGGGCCACGTGCAGGTAGATCTGACGGCCCGGCGCGGCTTCGAGTTCAGCCGCTTCGCCGGCCGCCAGCACGGTCGCGTAGAGGCGGGCGTCCTGGTGGATGCGGACGGAGCCGTCGCGCCCATCGGGCGAGGCCAGCAGGCGGAAGCGGCCGCGCTTGTCGGCATCGGCAAAGCGCTTCTGTTCGTAACCAGGTTCGATGCCGCGGCGATCCGGCTCGATCCAGATCTGCAGGAAATGCACCGGCTCGCTTTGGGAGGCGTTGAACTCGCTGTGGACCACGCCGCGCCCCGCGCTCATGCGCTGCACGTCGCCGGGCCGGATCACCGAGCCGTTGCCCAGGCTGTCCTTGTGCTCCAGCGCACCTTCCAGCACGTAGCTGATGATCTCCATGTCGCGGTGCGGATGGGCCCCGAAGCCGGCCCCCGGCGCCACGCGGTCGTCGTTGATGACGCGCAGCCGGGAGACGCCCATGTGCGCGGGATCATGGTAGCCGGCAAAGGAAAAGCTGTGGCGGCTGTCCAGCCAGCCATGCTGGGAGCGGCCGCGCTCATGGGCCTTGCGCAGGGTGATCATGATGCCCTCCTTGCTGGAGCTTTCCAGGATGTTCACTGCGGTTGATCGATAGGGGTTATGATACGAGGGGGATTAGGTAACTGATAGCGAAGGTTTTTGGCAAAGTGGCTCAAAATTTTTGAATCCATGGGCTGGGCGATGCGGGGGTGCCGTCGTCGCTCTGAGATCTCGCAAAGTCGATGTTCCGGCCGGGTCGCGGTGTTTGTGTTCCACGTGGAACCGGGGGGCGTGGGTGCTGGGCGGCCAGGTCCATCAAGCCGGTGGCGGGTGCTGGCCGGCGCAATCCGTGGCCCGGGGCGCCGGCATGCCAGACGAGGCGTGCCAGTCTGACGCCATGGCAGGGATCCTTGCTGGACTACGCGCCGCCCTCCTGTACGCTAACGCGCGCAACGAGCAGTTCCGGGCTTTGTCTCTGCCTCTCCCGGCTGGTATACTGCGCTGCGACATGTAGACCATCCATCCTTTTCCTCTGCTGCTCCTGAGCGAGCGGCCCCGCATCCGGGCGGGCGCAAGCATTCTGCGCTGGCGCCCTGCTTTTCGACTCATCGGCAACACCACAGCCTTGAGATAGTCTGGGCCCCGCACCAGAGCACCATGGGCCGCATCGCGGCCCCGTGCGTCTGATCGTCGACGCGTTCCGCGGCCCAGCGGCATTGACAAGGAGAAAAAGAATGCAGTTTCAGCATGACTCCCCGAGCTCATTGCGCACGCGGAACCCCTCGGCAAGGCCGCAGGCGCCATCACTCGCCAAGGCGGGCCTGCCGCCGGTCCGGACGGCCGAATCCGTCTTCAAGCCACGATGCTGGACGCGCGGTTGCCGCCGTTTACGACATGAGAAAACGAGCAGGAGAGAAGCATGTTTGATCTGATAAGCAAAAACTCGCCCATCAATCTGAAGTCCGAAATCCTGTCTGGTCTCACCGTTGCGCTGGCATTGGTGCCGGAAGCCGTGGCCTTTGCCCTGATCGCGGGAGTACATCCGCTGGTCGGCCTCTACGCCGCCTTTCTGGTCGGTCTGATCACCGCCGCCATGGGCGGGCGTCCCGGCATGATCTCGGGTGCCACGGGTGCCCTGGCGGTGGTCATGGTGGCGTTGGTAGCTCAGCACGGGGTGGAATATCTGTTCGCTACCGTGGTGCTCATGGGTCTCTTTCAGATCCTGGCCGGCTTTCTCAAGATCGGCAGATTCATCCGCATGGTGCCCTATCCGGTGTTCCTGGGCTTTGTCAACGGCTTGGCAATCGTGATCTTCCTGGCGCAGCTGGAGCAGTTCAAGGTGCCCGGCGCCGACGGCAGCAAGGTCTGGATGCACGGCGCGGAGCTGGGATTGATGCTGGCACTGGTGGCGCTAACCATGGCCATTGCTTATTTCCTGCCGCGCCTGACGCGCGCCGTGCCCGCCTCGCTGGCTGCCATCGCCGCCGTCACTCTTCTGGTCCTTGGCCTGCAGCTCGACACCCGCACGGTGGGTGACCTGGCCTCCATCGCCGGCGGCCTGCCAGCTTTTCATATTCCCATGGTGCCGCTTGAGCTGGAAACGCTGTGGATCATCCTGCCCTATTCCCTGGTGCTGGCTGCCATCGGCCTGATCGAGTCCCTGCTCACCATGACCCTGATCGACGAGCTGACCGAGACCCGTGGTGATGGCAACCGTGTTTGTATTGGCCAGGGCGTGGCTAACACGGTCACCGGCTTTTTCGGCGGCATGGGCGGCTGCGCCATGGTCGGCCAGAGCATGATCAACGTGGAGTCCGGCGGCCGTGGCCGGCTGTCGGGTATCGTGGCCGCCCTTTTCCTGCTGGCTTTCGTCGTGCTGGCCTCGGATCTGATCGAAATGATTCCGCTGGCTGCCTTGGTGGGTGTCATGTTCATGGTGGTCATCGGTACCTTCGAGTGGGGCAGCCTGCGCCTCTTTTGCCGTGTGCCGCGCGCCGACATTTTCGTGGGCCTACTGGTGGCCGTGGTGACCGTGCTAACCGATCTTGCCATCGCCGTGATCACCGGCGTGATCGTTTCCGCGCTGGTCTTCGCTTGGGAGCACGCCAAACGCATCCGGGCCAAGGCCACCGTCGACGGGCAGGGTAGCAAGATTTACGAGTTGCACGGCACGCTGTTCTTTGGTTCGGTGCAGCATTTCCACGAGCTCTTCGACCCACGCAACGATCCCCGGAATGTAATCATTGATTTCCGGCATGCGCGCGTAGCCGACCATTCCGGCATCGAAGCTATCGATTCCCTGGCCGAGCGCTACGGAAAGGCCGATAAAACCTTGCATCTGCGCCACCTGAGCCACGAGTGTCGGCAGTTGCTGGCTAAGGCGGGCGATCTGGTGGAGGTAAACATTCTCGAAGACCCACGTTATGCCGTGAGCAGCGACAAGCCTGCTTAAGCGGAACGGAGCGCCGTCCTCCGCGTCCACGGCGTCGCCATGGAGTGTTCTTTCGCTGGTCCCGAAGCGCAGCGACTCTTCCTCATGGTGCTTGCATCCGGCGCTGGCTGGCCGGGCGTTGGGCGTTGCGCCGCCGATGCTGCCTGCCAATGTGCACCCTTTGCCACAGTGTGTTCAGGTGGGTGCCGGCGCATCGCGCGGTTTGGCTGCTGTGTCCACGTGGAATACGAAAAAGCCCCCGGGAGAGTCCGGGGGCTGGCCGGCGAGGTGCAGGCTGGTGGCCGTCAGCCGGCGGAGGCGGTCCCGCCGGTCTTGCGGCCGCGCGGCGCCTTGCCTGCGGCCGTGCTACGTTTGCCCGCCGCCTTTTTGGGGGTTGCCTTCGCGGTTTTGGCAACGGCTTTCGTGCCGGTTTTGGTACCCGCGCGGACGGCCTTGCCGGCGGCTTTGCCTTGGCCCTTGCCGCCTTCGGCTGCCTCTGCCGGGAGCACCGGCCGCGGCTTGGCCACGGCGGCGGCGATCTGCTCGGGCGTGGCGTCGGCCGGCACCCGGTAGCCGCAGCTCCGGTCCGGGCAGACCTTCTCCTCGCCCCAGCGCTTGGTGGTCTTCAGGGTCAGGATCTTGCCGCCGCATTTGGGGCAGGGCTCGGCCAGCGGCGGATCCCAGACGGCGTAGCTGCACGCCGGGTAGGTGCTGCAGGAGTAAAAGACTTTGCCGTAGCGGCTTTTCTTGGCCTGCAGCTCGCCCTTGCCGCAGGCGGGGCAGGCGACGCCGGTGCCCTGGGGTTTTTCCAGCGGCTCGATGTGCTTGCACTCGGGGTAGCCGCTGCAGGAGATGAACTTGCCGTAGCGCCCCAGCTTGTAGAGCAGCGGCTTGCCGCAGTCGGGGCAGTCGCGGCCGACCGGCTCGGGTTCGGCCTGCACCTCGCTCAGCAGCGGCCGGGCGTAGTCGCACTCCGGGTAGCCGGTGCAGGAGATGAAGCGCCCGCGCTTGCCGAGCTTGATGGCCAGCGGCTTGCCGCACTTGGGGCAGGCCTCCTCGATCACCTCGCTCGTCACCTCCGCCCGGCTCACGCTCTGGGCTTTCTCCTCCACCCGTTGGTGGAAGGGGTCCCAGAACTCGCGCATGAGCGGCACCCAGTCCTTCTCGCCGCGCGAGACGGCGTCCAGGTCGTCCTCCATCTGCGCGGTGAAGCCGTAATCCACGTAGCGGTCGAAGTGCTCCACCAGGAATTTGTTGACGACGCGGCCCACGTCGGTGGGATGGAAGCGCTTCTGCAGCAGCTCCACGTACTCGCGGTTGAGCAGGGTCTGAATGATGCTGGCGTAGGTGGAGGGCCGGCCGATGCCGTAGGCCTCAAGGGTCTTGACCAGGGTCGCTTCCGAGTAGCGGGGCGGCGGTTCGGTGAAGTGCTGCTCGGGACGGATGGCCCGCAGCGCCGGCCGGTCGCCTTCCTGCAGCGGCGGCAGGATGCGGCCGCCCTCCTCGGCCACGTCGTCCACGCCCTCCTGGTAGACGCTGATGAAGCCCGGGAAGGCGATGCTGGAGCCGTTGGCGCGCAGCAGCCAGTCCGCATCCGTGCCGAGGTCCACGGCCACGGTGTCGATCCTGGCCGGCGCCATCTGGCAGGCGACGGTGCGCTTCCAGATGAGTTCGTAGAGCTTCCACTGATCCGGCGCCAGCTGGCCGCGCAGTTCCTCGGGCAACCGCTGGACGCTGGTGGGGCGGATCGCCTCGTGGGCCTCCTGGGCGTTCTTGGCCTTGGTCTTGTAGACGCGCGGGCTGTCGGGCAGGTAGTCGGCGCCGTAGCGGCGCTGGATCAGGGCGCGGATCTCGCCGATCGCTTCCTGGGCCAGGTTGACGGCGTCGGTACGCATGTAGGTGATGAGGCCCACGGCGCCCTCGGCCAGGCTGACGCCCTCATAGAGCTGCTGGGCCACGCGCATGGTGCGGCTGGCGGAGAAACCCAGCTTGCGCGCCGCCTCCTGCTGCAGGGTGGAGGTGGTGAAGGGCGCGGCCGGCTGGCGGCTGCGCTGCTTCTTTTCCACCTTGAGCACGCGCAGCGGCGCGCGCTTGCAATCGGCCTCCAGCCGCTGGCGGATCATTTCGGCGCGGTCCGCGTCGGCAATGTCGAACTGCTCCAGCTTCTTGCCGTCCCATTGGATCAGCCGGGCCTCGAAGTCCTGGCCGGCGTGGCGCAGGTCCGCCTCGATGGTCCAGTACTCGCGCGTCTGGAAGGCCTCGATCTCCTGCTCGCGCTCGACGATCAGACGCAGGGCGGCGCTTTGCACGCGGCCGGCGGACAGCCCGGGGCGCACCTTGCGCCACAGCAGCGGCGACAGGTTGAAGCCCACCAGGTAGTCGAGCGCGCGGCGCGCCTGCTGGGCGTTGACCAGCTCCTGGGAGATGGCGCGCGGCTGCTGGATGGCCTGCTGGATGGCGTTCTTGGTGATTTCATGGAAGACCACCCGCTGCACCGGCTTGCTCTTGAGCAGGCCCTTGTCCTTCAGCAGCTCGGCCAGATGCCAGGAAATGGCCTCGCCCTCGCGATCCGGGTCGGTGGCGAGCAGCAGCTCGTCGGCCGCGCGCAGCGCCTTGGCGATCTCGTCCACGTGACGCTTGTTCTTGTCGATGATCTCGTAGCGCATGGCGAAATCGTGCGCCGGATCGACCGCCCCTTCCTTGGGCACCAGATCGCGCACATGGCCGTAGGAGGCCAGCACCTTGTAGTCCGGCCCCAGATACTTGTTGATGGTTTTGGCTTTGGCCGGCGATTCGACCACCACCAGACGTTTGCTCATGGTTGCTACCCTGCAATGCAGAACGGCGGCCGATCCGGAGAGCGGCCGCCGTTGAAAGGAAGAAAAGCGGATTCAGTGCAGATAGCCGCGCGACTCATCGAAGATCAACTCTTCCATCCAGACGTAGGCCTCCTCGCGGCCGGGCTGGTTGAACAGCACCATGAGGATGACCCATTTGAGCTGCTCCAGATCGATTTCGTCGCTATCCAGCGCCATGACGCGATCGATGATGGTCTCGCGCAGGTGCTGGTCGATGACCCCGGTCTGCTCCAGGAAAATGAGGAAACCCTGGCATTCCAGGCCCAGCTTGCGGTTTTCCACGGAGCTGTAGTGACGCAGGGCAAAGCCCGTGTTCTGGCCCAGGCGCATGGGCGCACTCTGCATTTCCGCCAGGCCCTCGATCCAGGTCAGGGCCTTGTTGATGTCCGACTGCGGGAAGCCCGCCGCGTGGAGCTCCGCCTCGATGCTCTCCTGATCGGGGGCGTCCGCCTCGTCTTCGTCCATATAATTCTCGAAGAGATACATTAGGATATCCAGGACGTTCTCTTTCATGTGCGGACCCTCCAGGTTGAGTCTATGCTGCGGTGCGACAAGGTGAAGCAAAGAAGGTGTGGCATGGCCTTGCTCCCCAAGGGGAGCAAGCTCTAGGCGCCCCGTGGCACACGGCAGTAGCGCCCTCCGGGGCAGCTGGCGACCCAACCGTCCAACTCCATGTTTAGAAGCATGGCGGAAACCCTGTCGGGCGTCAATCCACTGTGCTTGACGATCAGATCAAAGGGCTGAGGATCATAAGCTAAGACCCCCAGCAGTTGTGCTTGTTCCGGGTCCGTCGGCGCCGCCGTGGCCGCAGCGGCCGGGCCGTTCCCGACGGCGGCCTGCAGGGCCCCGTGCAGGGGGCCGAGCTCCTCCAGGACGTCCTGGGCGGTCTCCACCAGCTTGGCGCCTTCGCGCAGCAGCTTGTGCGGCCCGCGGCTCAGGGGCGAGTGGATGGAGCCGGGGATGGCGAAGACCTCGCGCCCCTGCTCCGCCGCCAAGCGGGCGGTGATGAGCGAGCCGCTCTGCAGGGCCGCCTCCACCACCAGCACGCCGTAGCTCAACCCGCTGATGATGCGGTTGCGCTGGGGAAATTGGCTGGCCCGCACCGGCGTGCCCGGCGGGTAGTCGCTGATCAGCAGGCCGGTGGCGGCGATCTGCCGGGCCAGTTCATGGTGCTGGCGCGGATAGATGCGATCCGGACCGGTGCCCATGACCGCGATGGTGCGGCCCGAGCCGGCCAGGGCGCCGCGGTGGGCGGCGGCATCGATGCCGGCGGCCAGGCCGCTGACGATGCTCAGGCCCGCCAGGCTCAGGTGCTCGGCAAAGGCCTGGGCCGTGGCCGCGCCGCTCGGCGTGGGGCTGCGGCTGCCCACCACGCCCAGCATGGGACTGCCGAGCAGCTCGCGCCGGCCGCGCAGATACAGCACCACCGGGGCGTCCGGCACTTCGCGCAGCAGCGGCGGATAGTCCGGATCGTTCCAGGTGAGCACCTCGGTGTCGGCCTGCGCCAGCCAGGCGCGATCGTCCTCGGTCAGCAGGGCCGCCGGACCGCCCTGCAGGGCCTCCAGCGTCTTGCCGCCCAGCCCGGCCGCCCGCCAGGCGCCGCTGCCCGCCGCAAAAAGCCGTGCCGGCTCGTCGAACTGGGCCAGCAGCGCCAGCCGGCCGCGCTGTCCCACCCCGGGCAGGCGGTTGAAGGCGAGCCAGTCGGCCAAGGCCATGAGGCTTAGCGCTCCAGTCGGGCTTGCCGCTCGCCCGCCGCCGGGCTGCGCACGCTGTCGCCGAGGCGGATGGCCTGGATGCTGTCCATGACCAGCACGTAGCTCACCCGGGCAAAGGGCCGGAACACCATGACGGTGCCGATGGCCTCTTCGGGCAGGACCACGGGCTTGCCGGTGACCGGGTCGTCGATCCGGCGGCCGCTGCGGTAGACGGTGAGCACCTGGCCCGGCTCCACGCCCGCCTGGGTGCCCAGGTTGATGATGCCGACCGCGCCCTGCCCCAGCTCGTTGACGCTCTGCTCCGCCGCGAAGAGGACACCGTTGACCGCCTGCGCCGGCGCCCGCGGCATGAAGTGCAGCCCGGTCCTGGCCGGCTGCGGCAGAAGCCGGTCGCCGGGGCGGATTTCCTGGTAAGCCTCGACGATGCGCAGGCGCCGTACCGGGCCGTCGTCCAGCACCTCGGCCACGCCCAGGTGATCCAGCCGGTGGCCCAGCACCCGCCGGCTGCCTGGGTCGACCAGCTCGGGTCCCAGGCGCACCACGTCGTAGCGCTGAGCGGCATCGGCGTCGAAGCCGCGGGCATAGACCACGTCATGCTGGCCGAAGATGACTCGCGCGTCCTTGCTGGCCAGCACGTAGGGCAGGTGCTTGAGCTCCTCGTCGGTGGCGATGCCGGGGCGGTTGAGGAAGGGCAGGATCAGCTCGGCGCGCACGGTGGGGATGGCTTCCAGGGGCAGCGCGCGCGCCTGCGGGCCGGCACGCACCACCTTGAGCTTGAGCATGCCGTCGCGCTGGTCGAAGACCAGCAGGTCGCCGGGATAGATGAGATCCGGGTTGGTGATGTAGGAGTTGCGCTCCCAGATCTCCGGCCATTGCCAGGGATTCTTCAGAAAACGGGCGGCGATGTCCCAGAGGGTGTCGCCCTTTTTCACCACGTATTCATAAGGCAGGTGACGGCCCGGCACCATGCGGAGCCGGTCGCCGCCGTCGCGGGGGGCGGCGGGGGTCGGGGCGGGGGCAAGCAGGGCCAGGCTCAGGCTAGCCAGGGCAAGGGGCTTCAGGTGGCGCAGCATGACAGTCCTTTGTGGTGTTTTTATCTGCTTTGTAGGAGCCGCGCGCGGCTCCCGGCTTATTGTCCCAAATTAGCACATTTTCCCGAAAACACATGCCCTACATGCGCAGGCGCTGGCCGTAGCCGGTCAGCTCCAGATAGCCCTGGCCGAGGCGGCGGCCGTCCTGCACGGCATCCACCGCGCCCTCCCAGTAGATGGTGCCGGTGCTGGCGCGGGCGTCCAGCTCCTGATCGGCCATGAGCGGTTGCAGGCGGAATTGCAGGCCGGGAACGCGCACGTCCCAGGCCACGGGGTAGCGCACCCGGGTGCGCGGCGAGGTCCAGTGGGTGACGGGCGTCATGCGGATCTCGTCGGGCCGGAAGCTGCGGCGGCGGCCGGCGGCGTCCCGGTGGGTGCCGCCGGCCCAGAGGACGCCGCCCCGGGCATCACGGATGCGAAAGAGCATCAGCGCCCCGCCGTCGTCCAGATTGAGGCCCAGCCAGTCCCAGCCGCTCGCCTCGCGGTGCAGGACGCGGCTGGACCACTCGTGGTCGAGCCAGGCCCGCCCCTGCACCGGCAGCCGCCGGCCCTGGCGCAGCACGGTGCCGGTGACGCGCAGCTGCGGCTGGCTGTAGTAATAGCTGGCGTCCAGGCGCTCGGGGCTCTTCTGGCTGAAGCCGGCGTCGCCCTGCAGCAGGATGGGCTGACTGGGGGTCAGGGTGAGCTCCAGGGTGAAGTCCTTGGCCGGAATGCGGGCGCGATAGCCGGCGCCCGTCTGCTGCAGGGACCAATCGTCGATCCAGACCGCCGTGCGGCCCGCCAGGGCTTCGGCCAGACCGAAGCCGGTGCGGGCGGCGCGCTCGTCGTGCAGCAGCCGGCTCTGACGCGGGTCGGCCAGGGCGGCGTGGGCGAAGAGCAGTTGGCGCGGCGCGAAGGCGCTGGGATTGGGCCAGTCCCGGGACGGGCGGCTGCGGAAGAAGGTGATCTGGAAGCCGAGCGGGCCCGCGTCGCTTTCCAGGCGGCCGGTGACATACCACCACTCGGTGCGGAAGGCCGGATGGCTGCCCTGGTCGGCCGGAAAGCGCAGGGCCGCGCCGGGCAGCACCGGCGGGTAATGCACCGGCGCCGCCTGGGCGGCCATGGCCAGCGGCAGCAGCAAGACGAGTACGGCCAGCCGCCGGCTGCGCTTCGCGGGGCGGCGGCCGGACGCCATCATTCCTCCCGCACCGCGCGCACGATGTCCCGGCCCATGACCTGGCGCGCGCTCCCCACGGCGGTCAGGGTGGCGGCCAGCACCAGCAGCCCGGCCAGACCCGCCAGCAGCGGCCCGGGCAGGTGCAGGTCCATGCTCCAGTGGAAGGACTGGCGGTTGACCACGAAGATCAGGATCAGGCTGATCACCCAGCCGAGCAGCAGGCCGACGCCCACGCCCAGCGCGCCGACGATGCCCGCCTCGGTGGCCAGCATGGCGCCGATCTGGCGCCGGTCCATGCCCAGATGGCGCAGCATGCCGAACTCGCCGCGCCGCGCCAGCACCTGGGCGCTGAAGCTGTTGCTGATGCCGAAGAGGCCGATGAGGATGGCCACCACCTCCAGCACGTAGGTGACGGCGAAGCTGCGGTCGAAGATGGCCAGGCTGATCTGGCGGATCTCGGTCGGCACCCGCATCTCCACCTGCCGCCCCAGGGGCAGGCGCGCGCGCAGGGCCGCGATCACCCCCTGCGGCGTCGCCCCGGGCGTGAGCCAGATGGCCGCATCGCTGGCGCCGTCGTCGCCGCTCAGGCGCCGGTAGAGCGGCCGCTCCAGCACGATCGCGCCCCACTGGCGCGCGTAGTCGCGCCACACGCCGGCCACGAAAAAGGCGTGTTGCCGGCCGGCGATGGGCAGGTGGACGATCTGGCCGGGACGGTAGCCGTAGAGGTCCTGCACCGCCTCCGAGATCCACACGGGCGGCGGACCGCCCGCCGGCGGCGCCAGCGGACCGTCGAGCAGCGGCAGATGCGCGCCGATCCGCGCGGGATCGAGATCGCGGGCCAGCAGCGCCACCGCCGGCTTGTCGGGGGCCAGCAGCAGGTCCTGGGCACGCAGGAACTGCACCTCGCGCACCCCGGGCGTGGCGCGGATGACGGCCTGGTCCGCCGGCGCGAAGAAGGCCGAGCCCAGGGTCTGGTTGGCGCGCAGGTAGAGGTCGGCGGGCAGCACCTGGCCGAGCCAGTCGTCCACCGACTGGCGGAAGGAGGCCACCATGATGGCCATGGATACCATCAGGCTGAAGCTGACCACGATGGCGGCCACCGCCACAGCCGCCTGCCCCGGCGCGCCGCGCAACTGGGCCACGGCGATCTGCGCCGGCGCGGCGACGGGCAGCGGCAGGCGGCGGGTGATCCCGCCGAGCAGGGTGGGCATCAGCAGCACCACCCCGACGAGCATCAGGGCGATGGCGAGATAGCCGAAGAGCGGCAGATCGCGCACCGGCGGGGCGCGGGTGGCGAGCAGGCCGAGGCCGAGCAGCAGCAGGCCCGGCCAAGCCCGGTGCAGGCGCCCCAGGGCGCGTTCCACGTCGCCGCCCCGAAGCGCCGGGGCCGGCGCCGTGCGGGCCATCTCCAGGGCCGGGGCCAGGGCGCCAAGGAGGGCGACGCCCACGCCCAAGGCGAAGAAGATGAACAGAGTGCCCGCGTCCGGCTGCAATTGCGGGCGCACGCCCTGGAAGTAGCCGCCGCCCAGGTCACCGCCCAGGAGCTGCAGGCCGGCGGCGGCCAGGCCCACGCCGAGGGCGAGGCCGAGGGCCGCGCCGACGAGGCCGATGAGCAGGCCCTCGCCGAGGAGGAGCAGCACCAGGCCGCGCGGCGTCACCCCGAGCACGCGCAGCAGGGCCAGTTGCGCGCGCCGGCGCAGCACGGCCATGGCCAGGGTGGAGAAGACCAGGAAGGCGCCGGTGAAGAGCGCCACCAGGGACAGCACGGTGAGGTTCACCCGATAGGCGCGCGACAGATTCTCGGCGCGCTGGCCGGCGGCCTGGGGCGGAGCGAGCGTCAAACCGGCCGGCAGGCGCGACTGCCAGCGCGCCTGGAAGGCGGCCGGGTCCACGCCGGGCCGCAGGCGCAGGTCGACGCGGTCGAGCCGGCCGACCCGCCCCAGGAACCACTGCGCGCCGGCGATGTCCATCACCCCGAGGCGCTGGCGCGGCCCGGCCGCCGGCAGCAGGCCGCCGACCCGCAGCGTCCGCGCGCGAAGTCCCACCTGGATGACCAGCCGGTCGCCCGGCCGCACGTCGAGCCAGCGGGCCGCCTCCTGACTCAGGAAGACCACGTCGGGCGCCAGCAGATCATCCTCGTCCATGCCGGCCGGGGCCAGCAGCATGGGCTGCAGGCGCAGGGCGCGGAACGGGTCCAGGCCGACGAGCTTGAGGGTGGCGTCGCGCCCCGGCAGCGTGGCCTCCACCTCCACCGCCGGGCTGGCCAGGGCCACCTGCGGGTCGCGGGCCAGTTGCGGATAGAGGCTTTCGGGGAAGCCCGCGCGCGGCCCGCGCAGGACCAGGTCCGCCTCCCCCGACAGGCTGCGCACCGCTTGGCTGAACTCGTTCACCGCCGCGCCGTTGATGAGGGTCACGGCGACCCCCAGCGCCACGCCGAAGGCGATGCCCAGCACGCTCAGAGCGGCGCGCCCGAGATTGCGGCGCAGGGAGCCCAGCACCGCCGCCTGCCACAGCAGCGCCCAGCCGGACAGCGCCTCACGCGGATTCATGGCGTCCTGGCGGGGGCCTGGAGGTGCAGGCCCTCGGCATCGAGCCGGTACACGCGGTCGGCGCTGGCGGCGGCGCTGCGCGAATGGGTGACGAGGATGGCGGTGCAGCCGTGCTCCCGCACCTGCCGGCGCAGCAGCTCCAGCACCTGGGCGGCGCTGTCCTGGTCCAGGTTGCCGGTGGGTTCGTCGGCCAGCAGCAGCTGCGGCTCGTGCACCAGGGCGCGGGCCACCGCCACGCGCTGCATCTGCCCGCCGGACAGTTCGCGCGGATAGCTGTCGGCGCGCGCCGCCAGGCCGACCGCGGCGAGCAGGGCCTGCACCCGCGCCCGGCGCCGGCTGGCCGGCACCTGGTTCAGGGCCAGCGGCAGGGCCACGTTCTGGGCGACGGTGAGATGGGGCAGCAGGTGGAAGGCCTGGAACACGAAGCCCATGCTGCGCCGCCGCAGGCGCGTGCGCTCCGCCTCGCCCATGCCGGTCAGCTCCCGGCCGGCCAGCAGGATGCGGCCGGCGTCGGGGGTGTCCAGGCCGGCAATGAGGTTGAGCAGGGTGGACTTGCCGGTGCCGCTTTCGCCCATGATGGCCACATAGTCACCGGCCGCCAGCGTCAGATCGACGTCGCGCAGCACTGGCCGCCCCTGGGGGCCGCCGTAGGCTTTGCACAACTGATGGATGGACAGCAAGCGAAGCACTCCCGAAAGGTCCTGAAAAAGCGGCGCCAAATAGGCTAAACTTTGAAGCAAAAACTATTCTATGCGAATCTAAGTTGAAACTGTGCCTTGGCCGGGATGCGGCCGGCACGATCATTCTGCATTGCGAGACCGAAAAAATGGCATTGCTCGATATATTGGAATACCCGGATCCGCGCCTGAACCGCCCGGCCACGCCCATCGTTCGGGTCAATAAGGATATCCTGCGGCTGGCCGACGACATGGCCGAAACCATGTACGACGCGCCCGGCATCGGCCTGGCCGCGCCGCAGGTGGCCGCGGGCCAGCAGCTGATCGTGGTGGATATCTCCGAAAACCGCAACGAACTGCTGACCCTGGTCAACCCGGAAATCATCGAGGCCCATGGCATCGAGGAGATGAAGGAAGGCTGCCTGTCCGTGCCCGGCGTCTACGAACTCGTGCAACGGGCCGAGCGGATCAAGGTACGCGCCCAGGACCTGCAGGGCAAGCCGCTGGAGCTGGAGGCCGATGGCCTGCTGGCCGTGTGCCTGCAGCACGAGATCGACCATCTGCACGGGCGCATCTTCGTGGAGCACCTGTCGCGCCTGAAGCAGAATCTCATCCGCAAGAAGCTGACCAAGCGTCAGCGGCAGGCGGGCTAGGTCCATGGCCGCGGGCGGCAGGCGCGTCATTTTCGCCGGCACCCCCGAGTTCGCCGTGCCGCCGCTGCAGATCCTGCTGCGCGGCCCGGAGGAGGTGGTGGCCGTGCTGACGCAGCCGGATCGCCCGGCCGGGCGCGGTCGCGCCGTCGCCGAGAGCCCGGTCAAGCGCACGGCGGTGGCCCACGGGCTGCCCGTGCTGCAGCCGACCACGCTGCGGGATGCCGCGGTGCAGGCGCAGTTGCGGGCGCTGCAGCCGGATCTGATGGTGGTGGTGGCCTACGGCCTGCTGCTGCCGCAGGCGGTCCTGGACATTCCGCGCCTGGGCGCCATCAACATCCACGCCAGCCTGCTGCCCCGCTACCGCGGGGCGGCGCCGATCCAGCGCGCCATCGAGCAGGGCGAGACGGAGACCGGCATCAGCATCATGCAGATGGAGCGGGGGCTGGACAGCGGGCCCGTGCTGTGGGTGCGGCGCCTGCCCATCGAGGAGCGGGAGACCGGCGGCAGCCTGCACGACAAGCTCATGCAGCTCGGCGCCGAGGCGCTGCGCGAGGCCCTGGACCGGCTGTGGGACGGCCGGCTGCATCCGGAGCCGCAGGATCACGAGCGCGCCACCTACGCGCCCAAGCTGAAGAAGGCGGAAGCCTTGCTGGACTGGCAGCTCGCCGCGGCGGATCTGGACCGCCTGGTGCGCGCCTTCAATCCCTATCCGGTGGCGGAAACCCGCTTCCGCGGCAAGACGCTGCGCATCTGGGAGGCCCGGCCGATCCCGCCCACCGGCCTGCCCGCGGCGCTGCCCGGCACCATCATGCGCGCGGACGCCGGCAATCTCTGGGTGGCCACCGGCGACGGCGCCCTGGCCCTGCAGAAGGTGCAGATGCCCGGCAAGGCGCCGGTGGAGATCGGCGATTTCATCAACGGCTACCGTCCGGAACCGGGCGAGCTTTTGGGCAGTCCGGCCGCCCCTTCCGCTTGAGCAGGAGGCAACCATGCTGAGCAACTGGTTTAAGACGACGCTCCTGATGGCCGCGTTGACCGCGCTCTTCATGCTGGTCGGCGGTGCCCTGGGCGGCCAGACCGGCATGCTGATCGCCCTGCTCTTCGCCGCCGGCACCAACCTGTGGGCCTACTGGTCCTCGGATCGCATGGTGCTGCGCATGTACAACGCCCAGGAGGTGGACGAGCACGGCGCGCCGCAGCTCTACCGCGTCGTGCGCGAGCTGTCCGAGCGGGCCGGCCTGCCCATGCCGCGGGTCTACATCATTCCCGATGACGCGCCCAACGCCTTCGCCACCGGCCGCAATCCCCAGCACGCGGCGGTGGCGGTCACCAGCGGCATCCTGCGCCTCCTGAGCGCGCGTGAGCTGCGCGGCGTGCTGGCGCACGAGCTGGCCCACGTCCGCCACCGCGACATCCTGATTTCCACCCTGGCGGCCACGGTGGCCGGCGCCATTGCCGCCCTGGCCCAGTTCGGCCAGTTGTCCATGCTCTTCGGCGGCCAGCAGCGCGAGAACAACGGCGTGCTGGGCGTGTTCAGCGCCATGCTGGTGATCATCCTGGCCCCGGTGGCGGCCATGCTGATCCAGATGGCCGTGTCCCGCACCCGCGAGTTCGGCGCCGACCGCGGCGGGGCGGAGATTTCCGGCGATCCGCTGGCCCTGGCCGCGGCGCTGGAAAAGATCGAGCAGGCCGCCCACCAGGTGCCGCTCGCCGGCGCCGAGGCGCATCCGACCACGGCGCAGATGATGATCGTCAACCCGCTGCGCGGCGAGGACATCATGCGGCTGTTTGCAACCCATCCCAATACCGGCGAACGCATCGAGCGACTGCATTACATCGCCCGGGACATGGGGGTGGCGTGAGCTTGCCCCCGGCCCGGCGCCCGCTGAAGCCCGCCCGGCAGGACTCCGCACGACCCGTGGCAACGTCTTCCGCTCCGCCCGCCTCGGCCCGGCTGCGCGCGGCCCTGGCCCTGCAGCAGGTGTGGGCGGGCCGATCCCTGGATGACGCCCTGCAGCTGCAGGGCTTGTCCGCCCGCGATCAGCGCCAGGCCCAGTGGCTCGCCTACAATGCCACGCGTTGGGCGCAGCGGCTGGAGGCCTTGCTGGACCTGCTGCTGGACAAGCCGCTCAAGGCGCGCGATCAGGATCTCAAGGCCCTGCTCCTGGTCGCCCTCTACGAGCTGCAGGCGTCGCGCGCGCCCGCGCCGGCCAGCGTCAACGAGGCCGTCGCCCTGGCCGCCCAGCTGGACAAGGATTGGGCGCGCGGCCTGGTGAACGCCGTGCTGCGCCGCTACCTGCGCGAGCGCGCGGCGCTGGACGCGCGCCTGGACGGCATGGGGCCGGCGGTGGCCAGCTCGCACCCGCAATGGCTGGTCGAGGCGCTGCAGACGGCCTATCCCGAGGACTGGCCGGCCGTGCTGGCGGCCAACAACGCCCATCCGCCGCTGGTGCTGCGCGTCAACCGCCGCCGGCTGGCCCGCGAAGCCTATCTGGCGCACCTGGCCGCAGCCGGCTTCGCGGCCCAAGGCCAGGCGCGGACGGCGGCGGGCGTGGTGCTGGACGCCCCGGTCGCGGTGGAAAGCTTGCCGGGCTGGCGCGAGGGCTGGGTTTCGGTGCAGGACGGCGCGGCCCAGTTAGCAGCTCCATTGGTGAACCCTCAGCCGGGCGAGCGCGTGCTGGACGCCTGCGCCGCCCCCGGTGGCAAGACCGCGCACCTCTTGGAACTGGCGGACCTTGACCTGTGGGCGGTGGACATCTCCGCGCGGCGCCTGGGACAGATCCGCGAAAACCTGCAGCGCCTCGGCCTGCCGGCAGCCCGCCTGATCGCCGCCGATGCCGCGCAGCCGGACGCCTGGTGGGACGGCGTGCCCTTCGATCGCATCCTGCTGGATGCCCCCTGCTCGGCCACCGGCGTGATCCGCCGCCATCCGGACATCAAGCTGCTGCGCCGCGCCGGGGACATCCCGGCGCTGGCGGCCCGGCAGCGGGCGCTGCTGGCGGCCCTCTGGCCCCTGCTCCGGCCCGGCGGGCGCTTCGTCTACGCCACCTGCAGCGTGCTGCCTACGGAGAATGCCGAGCAGATCGCCGCCTTCTGCGCCAGCCATGCCGATGCCCGCTGCCTGGCGTTGCCGGGGACGGGGCAGGTGTTGCCCGGCGCCGACGGCATGGATGGCTTTTTCTACGCGGTGCTCGAAAAGGAGGCCGCGTGACCGTCCGCTGGCCCATCGGGATCCTGCTCCTGTTTGCCCTGCTCCTGCCCCTGCCCGCCGTCGCCGCCAATTTCCAGGTGGACAGCGTGCAGGTCAGCAAGCAGGACGAGGTATACTACGTGAGCGCCCGCTTCAATCTGCAAACCTCGCCGCGCCTGCGCGAGCTGCTGGATCGCGGCGTCACCCTGGCGCTGGTGACCGAGGCCAAGGTGGAGCAGCCGCGTCCGCTCATCTGGGGCGACACCATCGCGCTGGTGCGCCAGGTGCGCTACGTGCAGTATCACCCGCTGACGCGCCTGTATCTGGTGGATGAACCGAGCACCGGCGCGCGCCGCATCTTCGCCGGTTGGCCCCAGGCGCTGGCCTATCTGGAGCGGGTGCGGGATTTGCCTTTGGTGGACGAGGTCCTGTTGAGCCCCAACGAATCCTATGAGGTGTACGTGCGCATCCGCCTGGACAATTCCGTCCTGCCGCTGGCCCTGCGCCTGAGCGCCATGACCTCCGACTGGGGGATGGACAGCCCATGGAAGAGCGTCGCACTGCGCCCGTGAGCCGCCTTTCCACCCTCGGGGTGGGACGGTTGGGCGGCGGCTTCGCCAGTGGTTGGGGGGTGGTGATCCTGCTCCTGGCCCTGGGCGCCTCGCTGACCTTCACCTACATCGCCAGCCAGGGCCGCGATTACGGGGATCTCTTCATTCCCCTACTGATCGGCAACGGCGCCGCCGTAGTGCTGCTCTTTGCCCTCATTCTCTTCAACATTTTCGTGCTGTGGCGGCAGTGGCGCGCCGGCATCCTGGGCACCCGCCTGGCGGCGCGTCTGGTGCTGATCATCGCCGTGCTCACGGTCACGCCGGCGGCGGCCGTGTTCGGCTTCTCCTGGCTCTTCCTGAACCGCGGCATCGACTCCTGGTTCAGCGTGGAGGTGCGCGATGCCCTGGATCAGGCCCTCAGCGTGGCGCGCAGCAGCATCGAGCAAAGCCGCCTCGATACCCTGGGCGCGGCGCAGAGCATTGCCCGGGCGCTGGAGGAGCAGGGCGAGGACAAGCCCCTGGCCACCCTCATGCGCATGCGCGCCCAGTTCCGGCTGGCGGAGGCCACCCTGCTGGAGGAGGACGGCCGCATTATCGGCACCAGCAGCGACAGCCTGACCCTGGCGCCCGCCCTGCCCACCGGCGACATGCTGGCCGTCGCCCGCGGCAGCCGGCCCTACGCCGTGGTGGAGCCCAATGCCCGCGGCGATCTCGTGATCAAGGTCCTGGTGCCGGTGGCCAGCACCCGGCTGGCGCCGCCGCGCCGTCTCCTGTACGTGGTCAATCCCCTGCCGCGCCAGCTCACCGCCGCCGCCGACAGCGTGCAGCTGGCCTACAAGCGCTATCAGCGGCTGGAGCTCATGCGCGATCCCATGAAGACCGCTTTCAAGCTCAGCCTCACCAGCGTCCTGCTGGTGACCGGCCTGACCGCCCTGTGGCTGAGCCTGTTCCTGTCGCGGCGCCTGGCGGCGCCCATCGGCCATCTGGCGGCGGGCACCCGCGCCGTGGCGCGCGGCGAGTTCGCGCCGGTGCTGCCCGGCGCCGGCCACGATGAGATGGGCATCCTGGTGCACTCCTTCAACAGCATGACCCGCCAGCTGGCCCAGGCCCAGCGCAGCGCCGCCCAGGCCCAGGCCCAGGCCGAGGAGCGCCGCGCCTTCGTGGAGACCATCCTGGCGCACCTGTCCACCGGCGTGATGACCTTCAACGCCGAGGGCAGGCTGGCGGTGATCAATGCCGCCGCCGCCCACATCCTGCGCATTCCCTTCGACGAGGAGCTCGGCCTGTCGGCGGCGGAGCTGATCGCCCGCCATCCGGAATTGTCGCCCTTCTTCGGTTGGCTGCAGAACTGCCTGGCGCATCCGGAACGGGACTGCCAGCAGGAGCTGGTGCTGGACCGGGTGCTGGGCAAGCAGACCCTGCTCCTGCGCGGCGCCCCCCTGCCCCCGGCGCGGCCCGTCGAGGAGCAGGAGAGTGCGCCCGCGGTTCACGGCCCGGCCGGCTTCGTGCTGGTCTTCGACGACATCACCACCCTGATCCAGGCGCAGCGCAGCGCGGCCTGGAGCGAGGTGGCCAGGCGCCTGGCCCACGAGATCAAGAACCCGCTCACCCCCATCCAACTCTCCGCCGAGCGGCTGCGGCGCAAATATCTGGCGCAGCTCGGCGCGGCCGGCGAACCCCTGGACCGCGCCACCCGCACCATCATCAATCAGGTGGAAACCCTCAAGGTCATGGTGGACGCCTTTTCCGAGTACGCGCGCCAGCCGCAGCTGCGCATCCGGCCCTTGGACCTGAATGCGCTGATCAACGAGACCCTGGAACTGTACCGGGAGCAGGGGCAGCATTTGATCACGCCGGCGAGCCTGCCGATCGCCGGGGATGCCGCCGCCAAAGGCATCTACATCGAAACCGACCTGGACCCGACCCTGCCCCTGGTGGAGGCCGACGCCGGCCGCCTGCGGCAGGTGCTGCACAATCTGCTGCGCAATGCCCTGGACGCCCTGTCCGAGGGCCACCGCATCGAGATCAGGACGCGCGCCCAGGGCGGCGGCAACGGCGAGCTGCGCGTGCAGCTGACCGTGGCCGACGACGGCCCCGGCTTCCCGCCCGAGCTGCTGGAGCGCGTCTTCGAGCCCTACGTGACCAGCAAGCCCCGGGGCACGGGCCTGGGCTTGGCCATTGTCAAAAAGATGGTGGAGGAGCACGGCGGCCAGATCACCGCCGACAACCGACCCACGGGCGGGGCGCGCATCGTGATCACCCTGCCCGCCCGCATCCTGCACAAGGGAGTGGCATGAACATGGAACCCGCTATGGAAGACCGGCGCAGCGACGAAGTGCTCGCCCGCATCCTGATCGTGGACGACGAGCCGGACATTCGCGAATCCCTCAAGGAAATCCTGGAGGACGAGGGCTATCAGGTCCTGCTGGCCGCCTCCGCCGCCGAGGCCGAGGCGGTGCGCCGGGAGCAGCGGGTGGACCTGGTGCTCCTGGACATCTGGATGCCCGGCGAGGACGGCATCTCCCTGCTCAAGCGCTGGGCCGCCCGCGGCCTGGAGCCGCCGGTGGTGATGATGTCCGGCCACGGCACGGTGGAGACGGCAGTGGAGGCCACCAAGCTCGGCGCCTACGACTTCATCGAAAAGCCCCTGTCCCTGGACAAGACCCTGCTCACCATCGACCATGCCCTGGAAGCCGCGCGCCTGCGCCAGGAAAACGTGGACCTCAAGCGCCAGGCGCGGCCGGTGAGCGCCCCCAGCGGCGACAGCCTGGCGGCGGCTCATCTGCGCCAGCAACTGGAGCGCGTCGCCCAGAGCGACTCCTGGGTGCTGCTGAGCGGCCCGCCCGGCAGCGGCAAGGAGGTGGCCGCCCGCTATCTGCACGCCCACAGCCGCCGCGCCAAGGGCCCCTTCGTGGATCTGAAGGCGGCGGCCATCACTCAGCCCAACATCGCTGTGGAGCTCTTCGGCAGCGAGCAGGAGGGGCAGGTGCACAGCGGCCGGCTGGAGCAGGCGCATCGCGGCACGCTCTTCATCGACGAAATCGCGGACATGGACCTGGAAACCCAGGCGCGGCTGTTGTCCGCCCTGCAGGAGGGCCGCCTGCGCCGGGTGGGCGGCATGGTGCCGGTGCAGGTCGACGTGCGCGTGGTGGCGGCCACCTGCCGCGACCTGCGCGCCGAAATGCAGGCGGGCCGCTTCCGCGAGGATCTCTACTACCGCCTCAACGTGGTGCCCCTGCGCGTCCCCGCGCTGGCGGAGCGGCGCCAGGACATTCCGCTGCTGGTGGCGGAGTTCGTGCGCTTCTACGGCGAGCGCGACGGCCTGAGCCCGCGGCGCTTCAGCCCGGCGGCCCTGGAGGTGATGTCCCACTATCCCTGGCCCGGCAACGTGCGCGAGCTGCAGAACCTGGTGGAGCGCCTGCTCATCCTGTCCGAGGGTCCGGAGGTCAGCGGCGAAGAGGTGGAGCGCGCCCTCGGCCTGGACAACCGCGCCGCCATCAGCGATATGGAGGCCGACGAGTTCAGCGGCACGCTGAAGGTGGCCCGCGACAAGTTCGAGCGCGCCTTCATCGAGTACCATTTAGCGCGCAACGGGGGTAATATTGCGCGCACCGCCGAGGCCGTGGGCCTGGAACGCACCCATCTTTACCGCAAATTGAAGAGCCTGGGCATTCCCTATTGAGCGGGCGGAGGGGCAGGGACGGCGATTCGTGAAAGGGGCGGCCGTTCACGCCCCGGCTTTCACTTTTCACGGGTCATAGCGATACATGAAAATCATCATCCTGGGTGCCGGCCAGGTGGGTTCTTCCGTGGCGGAAAGCCTGGCCACGGAAAACAACGATATCACCGTGGTGGACGCCAACGCGGACCTGCTCGCCGCGCTGCGCGACCGCCTGGACATCCAGACCGTGACCGGCCACGCCGCCTTTCCCTCGGTGCTGGAGCAGGCGGGCGCCACGGATGCCGACCTGCTCCTCGCCGTCACCAGCAGCGACGAAACCAACATCGTCGCCTGCGAAGTGGCCAACGCCCTCTTCCACACCCCCACCAAGATCGCCCGCATCCGGGCCCCGGAGTACTGGAGCCACCGCAATCTCTTCGATGCCAAGACCTTCCCGGTGGACGTGCTCATCAGCCCCGAGGCGCTGGTCACCGAATACATCCTGCGCCTAGTGGAATACCCCGGCGCCATGCGCGTGCAGTCCTTCGCGGAAGGGCGGGTCAGCCTAGTGGGCGTCAAGGCCGTGCCCGGCGGTCCCCTGATCGGTCACGCCATCCGCGACCTGCGTCGGCACATGCCGCATGTGGATACCCGGGTCGCCGCCATCTACCGGCGCACCCGCGCCATCAATCCCGAGGGCAACACGGTCATCGAGCCCGGCGACGAGGTGTTCTTCATCGCCCGCAGCGAGGATATCCGCGCGGTCATGGGCGAGCTGGGCATCCGCGAGCCGGACTACAAGCGCATCCTCATCGCCGGCGGCGGCAACATCGGCCTGCGCCTGGCCAAGGCGCTGGAGGAGCGTTCCCTGGCGGTCAAGGTCATCGATCACAATCCCAAGCGCACCCTCTATGCCGCCGAGCAGCTGCGGCGCAGTCTGGTGCTGCGCGGCGACGCAGCGGACGAGGGATTGCTGAACCAGGAGGGCATCCGCGAGACCGACCTCTTCATCGCCGTCACCAATGACGACGAGGCCAACATCCTGTCGGCCATGCTGGCCAAGCGCTTGGGCGCGCGGCGGACCTTTTCCCTGATCAACCGCGCCGCCTACGCTGATCTGGTGCAGAGCACCGGCATCGACGTGGCGGTCAGCCCGCACTGGGCCACCATCGGCTCCGTGCTCGCCCACGTGCGCGCCGGCGACGTGGCCGCCGTGCACAGCCTGCGCTACGGTGCGGCGGAGGTGCTGGACATCGTTGCCCACGGCGACCGCAGCACCTCCAAGGTCGTCGGCCGACGCCTGGAGGAAATCCGCCTGCCGCCGGGCGTCAACATCGCCGCCCTGGTGCGCGGCAACGAGGTGCTGATCGCCCACCACGACACGGTCGTCGAGGCGGAGGACCACGTCATCGTTTTCGTCATCGACAAGCGGCGCGTGCGCGAGGTGGAAAAGCTCTTCCAGGTCGGCTTCACTTTCTTCTAGAGGCAGGGATGATCCAAATCCGCGAAGTGCAACGGGTGCTGGCCCTGCTCCTGATGATTTTCGCCCAGTTCATGCTGCTGCCCGAGGCGGTGGCCTGGTACTACGGCGACGGCGGCACCCTGGCCTTCCTCGACTCCTACGTCATCACCTTTCTCGTGGGCGCCCTGTTCTGGTTTCCCGTGCGCCGCGCCAAGCGCGAGCTGCGCAACCGCGACGGCTTTCTCATCGTCGGCGCCGCCTGGGTCCTGCTGCCGCTGGCGAGCACCCTGCCGCTGCTGCTGAGCGGCGTCACCTCGAGCTTCACCGACGCCATGTACGAGACCACCTCCGGCCTGACCACCACCGGCTCGACGGTGTTCTCGGGCCTGGATGAATTGCCGCACGCCATCAACTTTTGGCGCCACCTGCTGCACTGGATCGGCGGCATGGGCATCATCGTGCTGGCGGTGGCCATCCTGCCCTTGCTGGGCGTCGGCGGTCGCCAGATCTTCAAGGCGGAGACGCCGGGACCCATGAAGGACACCGCCCTCACCCCGCGCATCACCAGCACCGCCAAGGCGCTGTGGTTCATCTACGCCGGGCTCACCGCACTTTGCGCCGCGGCCCTGTGGTGGGCGGGCATGAGTCCTTTCGATGCCGTCAATCACAGCTTCTCCGCCCTCTCCACCGGTGGCTTTTCCACCCACGACGCCAGCATCGCCTACTTCCACTCGCCGCTGATCGAGTTCATCCTGATGGTCTTCATGGTGCTGGCGAGCATCAATTTCGCCACCCACTTCATCGCCTTGCGGCGCAAGAGCCTGCTGCCCTACTGGCGCGATCCGGAAACCCTGGGCACTGTGGGCGTGATGTTGAGCGCCGTCGTGCTGGCCGCCCTCTATCTGTGGGCGCGCGGCACCTATCCGGACCTGCTGAGCGCGCTGCGCTTCGCCAGCTTCAACGTGATCTCCATCGCCAGCACCACCGGCTTCGCCACCACCGACTACAATCTCTGGCCCATCTTCGTGCCCCTGCTCATGCTGGTGCTCAGCTGCTTTGCCGCCAGCGCGGGTTCCACCGGCGGCGGCATCAAGATGGTGCGCGCCATCCTGCTGCTCAAGCAGGGGCTGCGCGAGATGAAGCGCCTGATCCATCCCGACGCCCTGGACCTCGTCAAGTTCGGCGGCCGGCGGGTGGAGGAGCCCATCATCACCGCCATCTGGGGCTTCTTCTTTCTGTATGTCACCAGCATGGCCGTCGCCACCCTGGCCCTCAGCGCCGCCGGCGTCGACTTCATCAGCGCCATGAGCGCGGTGATCGCCCACATCAACAACATGGGCCCGGGCCTGAATCAGGTCGGCCCCGCCAGCAACTACGGCGGCCTGTCCGACCTGGCCAAGTGGATCCTGACCTTCACTATGTTCCTGGGCCGCCTGGAAATCTACACCTTCCTGGTGCTCTTCACCCGCGCCTTTTGGCGCTACTAGGAATATGGCATGCTTGGCGCATCCACCCCAGCCAAGGACCTGCCATGATCGACACTCAACGCGCGTTTCTGTCCCTGAGCGTGGCCGTGCTCACCGTCTCCGACACCCGCACGCCGGAAACGGACAAATCCGGTGACGCCATCGCCGAGCTGGTGGCGAGGGCCGGCCACCACGTCGCCGCCCGGCGCATCGTGCCCGACGACCTGATGACCCTGCGCCAAGCCTTCAGCGACTGGATCCAGGATCCCGGCGTGGACGTGATCGTCAGCACCGGCGGCACCGGCGTCACCGGCCGCGACATCACCCCCGAGGCCCTCCTGCCCCTGGTCAGCAAGCCGATTCCCGGCTTCGGCGAGCTGTTCCGCCAGCTCTCCTATGCCGAGATCGGCACCAGCACCATCCAGTCCCGCGCCGAAGCGGCCATCTGCGACGGCACCATCGTCTTCCTCCTGCCCGGCTCCACCGGCGCCTGCCGCCTGGGCGTGGAAGAGATCATCCTGCCGCAGCTCGACATCCGCCACCGCCCCTGCAACCTGGCCGAGCTGCTGCCGCGCATCCGCGACGAAAAGTGAGGCGGGCTGCCCCAGTGGCGTAGGAGCGAGCTGGCTCGCAATCCGCTGTCTGCGCCAAGCAGCGCCTCGTTCTTTTGACCACGGAGATCCCGGCGCATGAGCGAAGAAAACGAAACCGAACGCCGCAGCCGCTGGCAGGCCTGCTACAGCGAAAATGCCGACGAGCCGGCGCAGGCCTGTGCCGTGCTGCGGCATCACGCCCACCTGCTGCCGGCCCACGGCACGGCCCTGGACCTCGCCTGCGGGCGCGGCGGCAACGCCCTCTTCCTGGCTCGGCGCGGTTTGCACACCCACGCCTGGGACTACGCCGACAGCGCCCTGGCGGCGCTGGCGCGGGCGGCGCAGGCCGAAGGCCTGGCCATCGCCACCGCCTGCCGCGACGTCACCCGCGACCCGCCCGCGCCGGGCAGCTTCGGCGCCATCGTCATCAGCAACTTCCTGCACCGCCCCCTCTTCCCCGCGCTCACGGCCGCCCTGCGCCCGGGCGGCCTGCTCTTCTACGAAACCTGGCTGGGACCACGCCGCGAGCGCGGACCGATCAGCGAAGCCTTCCGGCTGCGGGCGGGGGAGCTGGTAGCCCTGTGCGAGGGACTGGAGCTGCTGCACTGCGGTGAGGAGGGAGATCGGGCCTGGGTGGTGGCGCGAGCGCCGAGCAGTTGCTGATAAAAAACACAGCGACGCCCTTTTGCGGGGTTGTAGTTCCCTCTCTCACCCCGGAAAGCTACAATAACGAAGGCGCGGCGACGAAAGCCAGCACGGTTGTAGTTCCCTCTCTCACCCCGGAAAGCTACAATGCGGCCTCGTAGCTCGCCTTGACCGCTGGCGTTGTAGTTCCCTCTCTCACCCCGGAAAGCTACAATGGCGCAATGTGACATCGTAATCTGCAGTAGGTTGTAGTTCCCTCTCTCACCCCGGAAAGCTACAATACCGGCGCCGGTGACCGAGCTGGCCAGCGAGTTGTAGTTCCCTCTCTCACCCCGGAAAGCTACAATTGCGTTATCTGCGCAACAACCTCGTCGCGCGTTGTAGTTCCCTCTCTCACCCCGGAAAGCTACAATGGCGCGAGCGCCGCCCCACTGCCCGGGTCGGTTGTAGTTCCCTCTCTCACCCCGGAAAGCTACAATGCCCTTCTCGGAAACCCGCTCCTGCCTTGGCAGAAGCGGGTTTTTGCCGATGAATTTTCGGCTCATAGCAGTAGCAGTTGAGCGGCATTGACCTTCTTTTCCTGAATTTTGGGCAGGCCAACCAGAAGCTTCATTTGGGCAAACTGCTTTTCGCTGATCTGCAGGCAACGCACCGATCCTTCGGGAGGCAGATTGGCGGATAGGCGCTTGATGTGCGTCTCCATGTCGTCGAATCCGTTCACCACGCGCCCATAGACCGACCATTGGATCATATCGTAGCCGTCCTGCAGCAGAAAACGACGAAAGAGCGTGTAAGCGCGCTTCTCGGCGCGGGTGAGGGTCGGCAGGTCGAAAAACACCAGCAGGCGCATGAAGCGGCGGGTCTCCTTACTCATGGTCCTCGCAGCTCGATGACCAGCCGGGCTCGACGGTCGGGAGCGGTCCCGGCAGCGTGAGTTGCGTTGCGTCGTCTTCGAGGCGCTGACCGAGGCTGATCACGCTGGCTTCGGCGGCGGCAAGCAAAGTGCTTTTGCCCGCCAAGCCGTCGGCGCGGTGCAGCGCCACGTCCTCATGCAGCACGCTCACCAAATAGGCTTTGTCGTCGCGGGTCAGGTCGTGCTCTTCGCAGCCCGGCGGGTAGCTGCGTAGCACATGGGCATCCAGAATGGGGCGGAAGGGTTCGATCAGGTCGTCAGCCAAGTTGAAGGCGTTCTGTTCGCTGCGATGATGCAGGCCGAAGGCGGTCAGGAAGCCGTAGGCGACCAGGTGGCGCGCCAAGGCGGAGCGGATGATGCTGTAGCCGTAGTTGAGTGCGGCATTGTGTAAACACGCGTGATTGCGGCTGAAGCCCGGTCCGAACAAGCTGCGGAAGTAAAGCTGGGCGGCTTGGGATTCGGCGTGGCCCGTGTCGCCGGAGCGCACATCGCGTGCAAGCTGACGCAGGCGGTGGGCTGCAATCGGGTCATGCCGGTCCAACACTGCCGCTTGATTGTGTATCTTGCGCTGGACGATGTGTTGCCAGAGCCGTTTGCGGCGCGGCTGGCTCATGTCCAGTTGGGCGCGCATGACCTTGAGCGCCCGGCTGTGGGGCAGATGGGGCAGCAGCACGCCGTTGGGGTGGTGATCATCTCCCACCGTGACGACGGCGATCTGTCGGGCCGCGCAGGCGGACAGCAGTTGGGCGGTCAGATTGACCTGGGGTTGGTCGATCACGAGTACCGAGATGTCCTCCAGCGGCACGCGCACGGTGCCCTCGTCCTGCTCGACCAGCAAGGCGCGCTGCGCAAGCCGCAGGCGGGACGGCTGGGTAATGACGATGCTGCGCCACGCCATGGCTTCAGCCCGCGCGCCTCAGGCGTTGACGGGTTTCCTGCCGTACCCGGTGCAGCCGGCCGAGCATGTCCACGTGGAATTTCTCGATGGCCAGCGCGGTCTTGATGCCGATTCCTCTGATGAGGCCGTCTTTGGCGACGGTTTGGTTCCTATCGTGCGTCCACAGTGAGATTGCACCCGTGGAACGGTCCAGGCCCGCGAAATAACCCGCCAGCGGTTGGCCTGCACCCTTCAATGTAACCACCACCCAGTCATTCGGGTGGAGGCTGAAGAGGAAGGCGTACTTGTCATCCATCACGGTCCACTCCGCTTCCGGTTTGTAAGCCACCACCGCTCGCTTGGGCAATTCCGCCTTGATGGCATCGGCCACGTACAATGGGACAGCATGAAAGCGTTTTCCATCGGTGAAGATATCCACCCGCAGCATGTTGCCGTTGTTGGCGACGCCGCCACGTACGGCCAGGCCGCTTTTCTGCGTTTCCATGAGCTTGACGGAACGGATCACGGGGGCGGGCTTGCCGGGTTTGTAGAGGGGTTCCTTAAAGGCTTTTTTACCGTCGTCGCCGTGCTGTTCCAGACGTTGGCGGATGGCCTCGAGCAATGTAGCGTTGCGCGGGTCATCAAAGCCGGCGATTTTTTCGATGTCCTTCAGCTTGAGATTTTGCAGCGGCGTCTTGACCGTGCTCACCCCGTTGCCAAGCCGTTTGGCTGAGCGGATGGTTTCCTGGTGAGCCTGTCCGGTGCCACGGCGGGTGGGTGCCCGGGAGACGCGAACGGGACGTGCGCGTTGGGCTTGTTTCGCCGGGTAATTGGGCAAGCGGGCCAAGCGGGTTGCCGGGTCGGCGGACAGCCAAGCCAGCAGCTCATCGCGGAAGTGGGACCAAGGCGTGGGAAACTGTGCTTCCAGCCGGCGCAGGGCGGCGAGATCCAGGACTTCCCCTGTTTCTGGATCGATGTAACCTTTGCGCACCTGCTCCAGCTCCCCGCGCCGGGAATAATCCGACAGCCGCTTGACCATCGCCTGGCTGCACGCGGCCACCACCGCGGCATCAAGGGCATGGTGCAGATCGCCATTCTCGCGCACCTTGAGCAATCCCCAGCGGGCGCGCAGGAAGGCCGTGAGCTGGCCGGAGAGGATCATGCAACGCGTGTTGCTCGTATCTCCCGCCAATTGCAAGTGCCTTTCCACCAAGCGCTTGAAGCTTCGGGCGATGTAGCGGGTATCGGTGAGATGGCGCTCGCGGAATTCGCGAGCGGCCGCTTCGCCAAAGTCCTTGCGCAGCAGGCGCTGGCGCTTCGCTTGCCGGTAAGCCTTGTTGCCCATGATCCAAGCAACGAAGCGGCGCCAGCGTTCGCTGTCACTTTGGCCGTCTAGGTATTCATAAGGCGTCTGATTGCCCTTGTTGCGGTTTTCCGCTGTGTGCACCAGCACCTTGTTGCTCATACCGTCGTCGAAACTACGCGAGTAGGGCAGGATGTGGTCGATCTCGGCGTAGCCGTCCTCGAACAGGCGATCGAGGTCGAAGGCCTTCTGACTGTATGCGCACTGGGCATTTTGCTCGCGGTACAGCCGCCATTTGACGAGGTCTGCTCCCTTCGGAGTGACGCCAAAGCGCTCGACGAAGTCCGCGATATCTTTTTGCTTGTTTTCACGGAAACTCTTCTGCTCGCGCTCGATCCTTTTGCGTTCGTCGAATGACTTGCTGAGATCGCGGGCGAGCTCGATGTGCACGCGTACGGGCGGCCCGTATTCACGCACGATGGCATTGACCAGCTTGCGCGCTTGATTGAGTGCCCGGTAGACCACGGGATTGGGAAAATCGTCCTTGCTGATGCGCGGGATGGTCAAGGCCCTCTTGCTCCCGGGAAGCTGACTATGGTGCACATAGCCGGCCGCCCGCACGGCTTCGTCGTAGCGCAGTCCGGTTTCCATATGCGGAATGATCCGGCGGAGGGCTTTGACCGACAGCCGGACAAAGTCGCTGAAGGCGACGTTGAGCACGGCCTCGATGATTTCCGGCTCCACGCCTTGCCCGGCCAGCCATGCACGGGCCTCGCCGTCCTCCTTGAACACGGTTTGGGCATGGGCCAAGGTGTTCAGCCGCTCGGGATCCAGGGCGTCACGCTGCCAGAGCGCCTTCAGGCCCGCCTCCTCATATGATTTGCGCAACGCATGAAAGGCCTTGGCTTCGAAGAGTGTGGCGTTTTCCGGATCCTTATCGCGATAGTCGAGACCGGCGAAGCGCTCATGCTCAGCCAAGCCGAGCAGCTTGCGCGCTTGTTTATAAGTCAACTTCGCCTGCGCGAAGGGCAATTCCATCAGCGTTGCCCGCTCACTATCGGTGAGCGGGCGCGTTTCGCCCAAGCCGCTGACGCGCAGGTTGTTGAGCCGGGTCAGCCAGACGAAGCGTTCGGCGCTATGGCTGGCCTTGGGGGCGCGGAACTCTGTGGGCTCGAAGGTACACTTGCCCACCATCTTGAGCAGGCGCTCGCCCGACAAAGCCGGCCGGCGTGCCATGAGCAGGTCGCGGACGGCGCTCTCGAAGGTGGCGTCAGCATGCCGATTACCGAAGCGCCGTTGCGCCGCGAAAAGCAAGCTCAGTTCGGCGGCGAGGTCCGCGCGGGCGAAGGTGTGGGTGTAGGCGCCGCCCTTGTTGCGCTTGGCCTCGGCAAACGCCTCATGCTTGGCAGCCAATTCGCCGACAGTGCGCAATCCCGTGTTTGCCAGCAGCTCTTTGATGCGGTTGACGCCACTGAGCATTTGGCCGATTTGTTCATCGGCTTTGGCCTCGCTCTTGCGGCTGGAGTGAAAACCCCGGTGTTTGACGATGTGGTAGAGGACAGCGGCCCACTCCGGAGATGTGAGCCGCCGATCCAGTCCTTCGCTGCGCAATACCCAGGGCGATTTCCCGGTGAAAAGGGCGGCAGGATCTTGGCTGTCGAGCAAGCCCATGCCCTTAAACAGGCGGCGCAGGCGCAAGAGGCGATGGGCGCGGCGTCGGAGGCGTCGCCGGGTCAGGCGCGCCGCGCGGCGGATGGCGTTGAGCGATTCACCTTCCTTGGCGGTTTCGGCCTTGTCGAAGGCGCGGACGTGCAAAGCAAGGATGCGATCATTCGTGAGCAGCGCGGCACCGACTGAGGCCATGCCGATGTCCAGCCCGAGTGTGTATTCAGCCTTGGATGGAGCTTGCATGTGGATTTCTCGTAAACTATGCTAGGAAACATTGTAGCTTTCCGGGGTGAGAGCCGTTGCTACAATAAGGTCTTAGAACCGAACCCGACCCGACCTCTGCGCAAGCATGTCGGGTCTTTTGCTTTCCGGGGATAGTGCTCTAATAGCCCCCAGTTCTGAAACTTGCAAGGGCAGGAAGAAGCCCTGCGCATGGCTTTGGCACGCTCCGTCCATGCCTTTTGCCGGCCCCCGTCTTGGCGCGAGCAAACGCGCGCGCTCGATATTCCCTTGATTCCTGCCCCGTTGGCCTCCATGTTCTGTTGCCGCGCTTAGAGGCTGGTGAGAGCAGCGCGTATAGAGGTGTTCGCGGCCCATTACGTATAACTCCTGCGGATCAAAGTCGCTCCTCACGCATCTGATTTTTAACTGAAGCTGCTCCAGCGGCCCAACTTTGCCGAAGGGAGGCAAGCCGATTTTACGGCAGGCGGGCTCACGCTTTGGTCTGGCGTCGATTAGACTCTGTCCAGAGTCACCCCTTTACAAAAGTTAGCTTGCTAACTAAAATGGCGCATCTGAAAATGACCAAGTACTGAATTACCTGCCGGGCATGCCGGCCAGTCAACGCCTTTTAGTCGAGTTGTAGCCCGGCAGGAGAAAACCTGGAAGGTTTGTTGTCCTAGGACCTGGGCGCGTTCCCCGGCCGCAGGTCGGGCGAGGTGCGGCCAGGCTTCGCTTGGCCCGTTGTCGGGCTTTTCGTCATTCTCGTGCTTGCGCGGCCCCGTGCAAGCAGTTATCGGCCCCTTTCAGCAAGGACGACCCTATGCGAATCCAGTCGGCACACCTCACTCCCGCCCTGCTTTTCCTGGGAGCGCTCACGCTTACCGCCTGCGGCAAGGACGACAAGCCCGCCGGGCCGCCGAAGATGCAGCCGGAAGTCGGCGTGGTCCGGATCGTGCCGCAGACGGTGACGCTGAGCACGGAGCTGCCCGGTCGCACCGTGGCCTATCGCATTGCCGAGGTGCGGCCGCAGGTGGGCGGCATCCTGCAGCGGCGGCTGTTCCATGAAAGCAGCGAGGTCAAGGCCGGCCAGCCGCTTTATCAAATCGCCCCGGCTCCCTTCGAGGCGACGCTGAAGAGCGCCCAGGCGGCGCTGGCGCGCGCCGAGGCCACGCTGGCATCCAACAAGCTCAAGGTGGAGCGCTACCGGCAGCTGGTGGACGTCAATGCCATCAGCCGGCAGGAATACGACGACGCGCAGGCCACCTTGCGCCAGAACGAGGCCGCCATCAGCGAGGCCCGCGCCGCGGTGCAGAGCGCGAAGATCAATCTCGGCTACACGCGCGTGACGGCGCCGATCGGCGGGCGCATCGGCCGCTCGCTGGTCACGGAGGGCGCCTTGGTCACCGCGGATCAGCCCACGGCACTGACCACCGTCACCCAGCTCGATCCCATCTACGTGGACATCTCCCAGCCCGCCACCGAACTGCTGCGCCTGCGCCGCGAGCTGGAAAGCGGCCAATTGCAGCGCGCCAGCGGCAGCGCGGCCAAGGTCCGGCTGGTCCTGGAGGACGGCAGCGAGTACGCCCAGGACGGCAAGATGGAGATCACCGAAGTCACCGTCGATCCAAGCACGGGCTCGGTGGCGCTGCGCGCGGTCTTCCCCAATCCCGACCGCCTGCTGCTGCCCGGCATGTTCGTGCGCGCCCGCCTGCAGGAGGGCGTGCGCGAGCAGGCCATTCTGGCGCCGCAGCAGGGCGTTACCCGCAATCCCAAGGGCGAGCCCACCGCGCTGGTGGTCGGCCCCGGCAACAAGGTGGAGCAGCGCGTGCTCAAGACCGAGCGCACCGTGGGCAACATGTGGCTGGTCAGCGAGGGTCTGAAGCCCGGTGATCAGTTGATCACGGAAGGCTTGCAGTTCATCCATCCCGGTGACGTGGTCCGGGTCAAGCCGGCGACCAACGTGGGCGGACCGGCGGCGCCGGGACAGGCCGGCCCGGCCGCGTCCATGGCCCGCAGCGCCCAATAAGGGAGCAATTTCCTCATGTCGAACTTTTTCATCGACCGGCCCATCTTTGCCTGGGTGATCGCCATTCTGATCATGTTGGGCGGCACCCTCGCCGTCCTGAACCTGCCGATCAACCAGTATCCCAACATCGCGCCGCCGGCCATTTCCATCAGCGTGACCTATCCCGGCGCTTCGGCGCAGACCGTCCAGGATACGGTGGTGCAGGTCATCGAGCAGCAGATGAACGGGCTCGACGGGCTGCGCTACATCTCCTCGGAAAGCAATTCCGACGGCAGCATGAACATCCTGGTCACCTTCGAGCAGGGCACGGACCCCGACATCGCCCAGGTGCAGGTGCAGAATAAGCTGCAGCTGGCCTTGCCGATGCTGCCGCAGGCGGTGCAGCAGCAGGGGTTGCGCGTGGCCAAATACCAGCGCAATTTCTTCATGGTGATCGGCTTGGTCTCGACCGACGGCAGCATGGACCGCCAGGATCTGTCCGACTACGTGGCCTCAACCCTGCGCGATCCGCTTGCCCGGACGCCCGGCGTGGGCGACTTTCAGGTCTTCGGCACCCAGTACGCCATGCGCATCTGGCTGGATCCGGCCAAGCTCGACAACTATCAGCTGACGGTCAGCGACGTGGCCGCGGCCATCCGGGCGCAGAACGTGCAGATCGCGTCCGGCCAGCTCGGCGGCCTGCCGGCCATGCCGGGCCAGCAGCTCAACGCCACCGTCATCGGCAAGACACTGCTGAGCACCCCGGAGGAGTTCGGCAAGATCCTCCTGAAGGTGAATCCCGACGGCTCGCAGGTGCGCCTGCGGGACGTCGCCGAGGTGAGCCTGGGCGGCGAGAGCTACGCCATCAACGCGCAATACAACGGCATGCCCTCGTCCGGCATGGCCCTGCGCCTGGCCACCGGCGCCAACGCCCTGGACACCGCCAAGGCGGTGCGCGCCACCATCGCCAGCCTGGAGCCGTCGCTGCCGCCGGGCGCAAAGATCGTCATTCCCTATGACACCACGCCGGTGGTGAGCGCCTCGATCCACGAGGTGGTCAAGACCCTGGCCGAGGCCATCGTGCTGGTCTTCCTGGTGATGTTCCTGTTCCTGCAGAGTTTCCGGGCGACTCTGATCCCCACCATCGCCGTGCCGGTGGTGCTCCTGGGGACCTTCGGCGTGCTGGCGGCCTTCGGCTACACCATCAACACCCTGACCATGTTCGCCATGGTGCTCGCCATCGGCCTGCTGGTGGACGATGCCATCGTCGTGGTGGAAAACGTCGAGCGGGTAATGCACGAGGAGAAGCTCTCGGCGCGCGAGGCCACCCGCAAGTCCATGGGCCAGATCCAGGGCGCCCTGGTAGGCATCGGCGTGGTGCTGTCGGCGGTCTTCCTGCCCATGGCCTTTTTCGGCGGCTCCGCCGGCACCATCTACCGGCAGTTCTCCATCACCATCGTCTCGGCCATGGTGCTGTCGGTGCTGGTGGCCCTGATCTTCACGCCCGCGCTGTCGGCGACCCTGCTGCGTCCCAGCGATGCCGAGCATCAGGAGAAGCGGGGCTTTTTCGGCTGGTTCAACCGCCAGTTCCATCACGGCGTGGACCGCTATGAGCGCAGCGTGGCCGGCATCCTGCGCCACCGGGCCATTTTCATGGCTTTCTACCTGGTCATCGTGGGCGCCGTGGCGCTCCTGTACCACCGCGTCCCCTCGGCCTTCCTGCCGCCGGAGGACCAGGGCGTGATCTTCGCCCAGGTGACGACGCCGCCCGGCTCCACCGCGGAGCGCACCCAGGCGGTGCTGGACCAGATGCGCGAGTACTTCATGAAAAACGAGGCGAAGTCGTTGAAGGGCATCTTCACCGTGAGCGGCTTCAATTTCTCGGGACGCGGGCAAAGCGCCGGCATGGGCTTCGTCCAGCTCAAGGCCTGGGAGGAGCGCCCGGGTGCGGAGAACGGCGCCGCCGCCATCGCCGAGCGCGCCATGAAAGCGTTGCACAGCATCAAGGACGCCATGGTCTTCGCAGTGGTTCCGCCGGCGGTGCTGGAGCTCGGCAACGCCACGGGCTTCGATTTCTACCTGCAGGATCAGGGCGGCCTGGGCCACGATGCCCTGATGGCGGCGCGCAACCAGTTCCTGATGCAGGCCTCGCAAAGCCCGGATCTGGTGCGCGTGCGTCCCAATGGCCTGAATGACGAACCGCAGTACCGGCTGCTCATCGACGATGAAAAGCTGCGTACCTTCGGCGTCTCGGAAGCGGATCTGAACCAGACCTTGTCCACCGCCTGGGGGTCGAGCTACATCAACGACTTCATCGATCGCGGCCGGGTCAAGCGCGTCTATGTGCAGGGCCAGGCGGACGCGCGCATGAATCCCGAGGATTTCAACAAGTGGTACGTCCGCAACGAGCAGGGACAGATGGTGTCCCTGGCCAGCCTGGTGCGCGGCGAATGGGGTTACGGCTCGCCCAAGCTGGAACGCTTCAACGGCTTTCCCGCGGTCGAGATCATGGGCGAGCCGGCGCCGGGCTTCAGCACCGGCCAGGCCATGGAGCGGGTGCTGCAGATCGCCAGCCAACTGCCGCAGGGCTTGAAGGTCGCGTGGACCGGCGTGTCCTATGAAGAGCGCATGAGCGGCTCGCAGGCACCGCTGCTCTACGGGCTGTCCCTGCTGGTGATCTTCCTGAGCCTGGCCGCGCTCTATGAAAGCTGGGCGATCCCCTTCGCGGTGATGCTGGCGGTGCCGCTGGGCGTGCTCGGCGTGTTCCTGGCCGCCTGGCTGCGCGGGCTGTCCAACGACATCTACCTGCAGATCGCCCTTTTGATCACCATGGGCCTGACCGCCAAGAACGCCATCCTGATCGTGGAGTTCGCCAAGGTGCTGCATGAAAAGCAGGGCAAGAGCCTGTTCGAGTCGGCGGTCGAGGCCGCGAGGCTGCGGCTGCGGCCGATCATCATGACCTCCATGGCCTTCGTGCTCGGCGTGTTGCCGCTCGCCGTCGCCACCGGCGCTGGCGCCGGCAGCCAGCGCGACATCGGCACCGGCGTGGTGGGCGGCATGCTGACCGCCACCTTCCTGGCGATTTTCTGGATTCCGCTGTTCTTCGTGCTGGTCACCCGGCGCGTCGATCACCGCAAGGCGCGTCGGGCCGCAGCCGCAAAGCATGAAGGGGAAGGGGCATGAAGAAAATCGCACTGTCCATGAGCCTGGCCGCCCTGGCGTTGTCCGGCTGCTCCATGATCCCGAGCTACGAGCGGCCTTCGGCGCCGGTCAGCCAGACCTGGCCGCAGGGGCCGGCCTATGAGGCATCGGCAGCGGACGCCGGCGGCGTGCCGGCGGCCCAGCTGGGCTGGCGCGAGTTCTTCACCGATCCGCGCCTGCAGCGCCTGATCCAGATCGCCCTTGAGAACAATCGCGACTTGCGCGAGGCGGCCCTGAACGTCCAGCTCTACCAATCGACCTACCGCATCCAGCGCGCCGAGCTTTTTCCCGCGGTCAGCGCCGATGCCCAGGGCCAGCGCCAGCATATTCCGGCAAGTTTTTCGCCGTTTATAAGCGGTCGCGGCATCACTTACAACCAGTACACCGCCACTCTCGGCCTCACCGCCTATGAGCTGGACTTCTTCGGCCGCGTGCGCAGCCTGGAGGCGGCGGCCCTGCAGAACTACTTCGCCACGCTGGAGGCCCGCCGCAGTGCGCAGATCAGTCTGATTGCGGCGGTGGCCAACGCCTATCTGACCTGGCAGGCCGACCAGCAACTGCTGCAGGTGACCCGCGACACCCTGGCCGCCTATCAGCAATCCTACGAGCTGACCGAGAAGAGCTTCCAGGCCGGGGTAGCCTCCGGCCTGGACGTGCGCCAGTCGCAGACGGCGCTGGAGGCCGCGCGGGCAAACCTGGCGCAGTACACCCGCCAGGTGGCCGAGGACGAGAACGCGCTGACCCTGCTGCTCGGCGCGCCGTTGCCGGCCGATCTGCCGCCCGGGCGCGATCTCGCCCAGGATGGCCTGCTGCGTCCCTTGCCGGCCGGATTGCCGGCCGAGGTGCTGCAGCAGCGGCCTGACATCCTGCAGGCGGAGTACGCCTTGAAAGCGGCCAACGCCAACATCGGCGCGGCGCGCGCGGCCTTTTTCCCGCGCATCAGCCTCACCGCCAGCGCCGGCACCGCCAGCCGCGAGCTGTCCGGTCTCTTTGGCGACAATTCCGGCTACTGGACCTTCGCGCCGCGCATCAGCCTGCCCATCTTCACCGCCGGCAGCCTGCGCGCCAGCCTGGACGTCGCCCGCATTCAGAAGGACATCAACGTGGTCCGCTACGAGCGGGCGATCCAGGCGGCCTTCCGCGAGGTGGCCGACGGCTTGGCCGCCCGCGCGACCTACGCCAGCCAGCTGCAGGCGCAGGAGGATCTGGTCAAGAGCAGCCAGGATTACTACCGGCTGGCGCAGCTGCGCTATCGGCAGGGCGTCGACAATTATCTCACGGTGCTCGACGCGCAGCGCTCCCTGTACAACGCGCAGCAGGGCCTGCTCAACGTCCGCTTGAACCAGCTGGTGGGCCAGGTCAACCTTTACAAAGCCCTGGGCGGCGGGTGGTTCGAGCATACCCAGGCCAGCGCCGCGCCGGCCGGCTGACGGCCGGCGCGGCAAGCCCGCGCCTGCCCGTAGGCGCGGGCTTGCCCGCGATCAACTGTGCTGCGGCTATGGACAGCGTCCGAGCTCAATCCGCATACAGATCCGGCTGGCCCGCCGGCTGATCCTTGAAGCGCCGGTGCACCCACCAGTACTGCGCCGGCGCCTCGCGGATGGCCGCTTCCAGGATGGCGTTCATGGTGGCGGCGTCGCGGACGTCGTCGCCGCTGGGGTAGTCCGTCGGCATGGGCCGGAAGACCAGGCGGAAGCCCCGGCCATGGGGCAGCCGGTAGCAGAAGGCGTTGATCACCGGCGCGCCGGTGCGCCGGCTGAGGCGGGCGACCGTGTAGCTGGTGCTGGCCGGGATGCCGAAGAGCGGCGCGAAGACGCCTTCGCTGGGGTCCACGTTCTGATCGGCCAGCATGCCGACCGTTTCGCCGCGCTTGAGGGCGGACAGGAGCGGACGCAGGCCGCGGTCCTTGGGGATCAACTGCGTGCCGAAGCGTTCGCGGCCCTGCACCATCAAGCGGTTGAAGGCCGGATTGTGGACCGGCATGTACAGGGCGGAGAAACGGCCCAGCAGGCTGCCGTAGAGCACGCAGCTTTCCCAGCTGCCGAGATGGGCGCTCAGAAAGATCACCCCCTTGCCTTGCGCGCGGGCGGCGTGCCAGTGCTCCATGCCCTCCACCTGCACCCGCCTTTCGAAGTCATCGCGTGCGCCGCGCCACAGGAAACCCAGCTCCAGGGCCGCCTCGCCCAATTGGCAGAAGTGCTCGCGCAGCAACGCAGCGCGCGCTGCGCCGTCTAGCGCCGGAAAGCACAGCGCCAGGTTGCGCGCGGCGATCCGGCGCGGGCGGCGCAGGGTCACGCGCACCAGATGGCCGAGGCCGCGGCCCAGGCGGCTGCGCAGGGCGGCGGGCAGGCGCGCGGATACGGCCAGCACCAGCCGGGCCAGCCCCGCTTCCAGACGGTGGCGGCGGGAAACGGTCGCTTCGCTCACGGGCGGCGGATGCTTTGCCAGTAGATCCAGGCGCCGCTCAGGCTCAGCCCCAGCAGGACGAGCGCGGCGAGATCCATCAGGTAGGGGCCGAAGCGGCCGAAAAGGCGGCCGCTGTGCAGGTCCAGCAGCACCTGCTCCAGCGGCAGGCTGGGCGCCAGCAGTTGCCGCACTTGCGCGCGCTGGCCGGCCGGCAGGGGCGCCGGGCGGCTCCACTGCACCGTCCCGTCCCGCCAAGCGGTCCAGTCGAGGCCGCCATTGCTGCTGGCGAAATCGCCCCGCGGCGTGCGGATGATCACTGCCGTGCCGCCGAGGCCCAGGGCCTGGATCGGGGTGGCCGGCAGCGTGGTGGCGTCCAGGCGGTCCACCCGCTGGCCGTCGCGCTGATAGAGGCTCAGGCCGTGGGCGTCGGCAAGGTAGCGGATGCCGTCCGCCTGCACCGCCCCCACCGGCGCGGGCAGATCGCGGCCCAACACGCGGCCATCCAGCACCCAGGTGCCCGCCTGCCAGGCGAAGTAGCCGTCGCTGAAAACGAAGCCCTGCTGCGGCGTCTGCGCCTGCAGGCCGTACCAGTCCAGCAGCCAGGCGGCCTGCACCCGCCGCTGGTCGAGCTGGAGCGTCTCGGTGTGATTCAGGGCCACGCCCGTGATCACGAGGATCAGAAAGAACACGGCCGCCAGCACGCCCAGGCGGGCATGCCAGTGGCGGGTCAGGCGCAGCCACTTGAAGCGGGCATTCATTTGGCGCGGGTTTGCTGAGTCAGATAGAGCGCGGCGCGCGCCATGCGCTCCATGGCCCAGACCGACAGGGTGGCGCCGCTGATGCCGTCCACTTGGCGGTCCAGGTGCCGATCCGCCTTCAGGCCGGCGCCGTTGAACTGGCGAAGAAAGGCGGGATAGCGCACTTCCATGCCGCGCGATTCCCGATAGATGAGCACGCGGCTGGTCGTGATGCGCCCATCCGGCCCCACCACGAAGCCGGCGGTGATGGGCTCCTCCTTGCCGATCTCCTCCAGGATCCAGGCGGTCTTTTGACCGTCGCTCCAGTAGCGCTGGCGCAACTGGCTGGGCGGATGGCCCAGGATGCCGGCGAGCTCCGCCTGCATGGGCCGGGTGATCCACAGCACGGCGGGCTTCGGCACGCTGCCGCCGAAGGTCTCGCTCAGGAACTGCTCGGGGCTGAGATACACCTGGCTGCCGGCCCGGGCCGGCAGGGCGGCCAGAAGGCCCAGCAAAAGCAGCAGGATCAGCGGGTACGATGCGGGCAATGGGCGCATGGCAGATCTTGGTTTCCGTTCGCGTTGTCGGAGCGGGCGCGCGGCACGCGGCCCAGGGCGCATTGCAGCTCCTGCTCCAGGCAGGCGGCCGAGCGCCGGCAGGCCAGCACCGGCACGCCCGCGCGCTGGGCCAGCTGCCGGTAATGGCGCATCACATTATGGCCCAGAAAGTCGGTAAAGAGTACCACCAGGTTGGCGCGGCGCGGCAGCCCCGGCAGCTTGCGCTGATGCGCCGGGTCGCGGCCGCTGATGTGCGCCTCGATGCGAATGCCGAAGCGCTGCAGCACCTTCGGGATGTTGCCGAGCTGGTCGGCGCCGACAAGGACAGCGTGCATGGCGATCTCCTTAAATGAATGATAAGCATTATCAGTTGTGAGTCAAATAACGGGGCGCATGCATGCAGGTTGACTGCGGCGCCCCGTGGTCCTGCCGGAAATCCATTTCCTCGCTACGCCTGATCCGCGCGCCCCGACGCATGGATGCCGATCCCACTCACCGGGATCGCGAGCCAGCTCGTTTCGGCAGGCGGGAAACATGGCGGCCGCCGCGGCGTTGTGCCGCGCAGCACGGCGCGACGCTTGGATGCAGGAGCGAGCTGGCTCGCGATGCGATCGTCGGCCCTGCCCGGTCCGCAAGCCGCCGCTCCGATCCAGTGTTTTCGCGGCTGGGTGCCCCAGCCGCCTTGGCGATGCCTGCTACGGTTCGAACCGGCTCGGATAGGCCAGGAAAGGCTGGTAGTCGGTATTGAAGGTACCGCCTTCCGCCTCCGTCGCCAGAGCAATCAAGGTGGGCACCTGGCCGGCGCCGCCGGCATCCACCGGCCGGTCGGTGATGATCTCGCCCTGGGCATAGGGCCTGCCATCGGCATGGGTGTAGGCGTAGCGCGCCGGGCGGTAGTAGCGATAGGTGAACGGCGTGGCCGCGAAGACGTCCTTGCCCAGGGTATAGCGCTGGGTGGCCACCACCTGCCGGTAGCGGGCGGCGCCGGCCAGGGCCGCTTCCTGCGGCGGATAGAGCAGCGCGCCGGCGATATGGCGGCTGCCATCGAGATGCTCCCCGCGCGCCGTGAGCTCGCGCATGAGCTGCTGGCGCAGCCGCTGGGCCGCCAGCAAACGTTCCGGATCGCTGGCGTCCAGTGCCGGCCAGTCGGCGCTGTAGCCGTTGGCCGCGCGGATGCGCGCGCTCAGGTACTGCTCGATGGGTGTCGGCATGTCGCCATAGAGACTGGCGCCCACCACCGTATCCAGGAAATAACGGAACTCGCCCTTGCCCTTGCCGCGGTTGAAGGGATCGCCGAGGCCGGCAATGCCGGGAGTGGCGCTCGTCGCGGCCGCGGGATCGTGGCGGTAGCCCAGGTAATTCATCTCCTGCCAGCCCAGGCTGCCGGCGAACTTGCGCGGAAAGGCCCAGGTGCTGTCCACCGTGTTGCCGACGCCGGACTTGAAGCCGCCGCCCTGACCCCGGCCGCTGTGGCAGCCGAAGCACTGCATGAGCTCCTCGGCAGTCTGCGGCCGCAGGCGGCCCGCTGCGTTTTCGATGTAGCCGGCCAGCACCCAGCCGGCGCCGTTGTCGATCCAGCCCTGCTCCGCGTTGACGAGCACGCTGCCCGGCCCTTCCTCCTCCTCGGCGCCGCCCGCCGGGGCCCGGGCGGGATCGAAGTCCTGCCACTTGTACATGTAGCGGATTTCCTTGACCCGCTGGGCACGGGTGCCGGGAAAGCGGCTGACCACGGGATCGCTGCCGTCGGCGGCCACGTCCACGTAATGCAGCGGATGCGCGAATTCGGTGCCGAGGGGATACAGGCCCGGGCGCACGGCCACGTCCGCGGCGGCGCCGTAGTAGTGGCCGGGATCGCCGCCGGCCAGGCGGTTCTGGATGGCCCGCTCCAGCAGATCGAGATTCTGCTGGTAGACGGTCAGGTCGTAGCTGCCGTCGGCGCGCTGCATGAAGCGCTGCGGCAGCCGGATGTAGACGCCGGACACGCTGCCGGTCATGGGCGTGAAGATGCCGTAGGGCATGAAGTTGAGGGCCCGCCAGCCGGTGTTCCAGCCTTGGCCGTCATGGAAGTAGCCGTGCTGCGGGTCGTTGCTGCGCACAAAGCCGTCCGTCCGGGCGGGCAGGTCGGCGGGATCAAGGGCGGGGAAGAGCCGCAGGGCGCCGTTGCCGGCATTCCAGGCCAGGGCCGCGCCGCGCGCCTGATAGGCCTCCGACCAATTGTCCTGGCGGATGTAGGCCTGCATGTCCCAGGCGTCCGGATTCACGCCGAGGCTCGCGGCCATGGCCCGCAGCTTTTCCGGGAAGAGGGTGTTTTCCCAATGATTCACGCTCAGGCCGGGCGCGAAGCTGTAGGCGACCTGCAAGTCGCCTTGGGCGTTGTTGTTGCCCAGGGGCGGATTGGCTTCGGCCAAGCCGTTGGTGTGGCAGTAAACGCAGGCATTCTGCGTGCCGCCCGAGGTTTCTATGTAGCACTGGGCGGGGATGTTGGGCTGGGGATTGCTGAAGCTCGCCAGCGAGACGTAGGCGCCGCTCAGGCCCGTGGCGGCCGCGAGGGGCGTTTGGTCCTGGCCGCCGCCGTTCCAGAGGTCGGTCCCGTCCGTCTGGCAGCCGCCCAGCGTCAGCCCGCCGAGGGCGGCGAGCAGGGAAAGGCGAAGTGCGTGTGTGGCAGGCATCGGATTATCCTTGGAAAGCAAAGGGCCGGCATGGCCGGCCCCTGCCGCGGCGCTCAGAACATGTAGCCCACGCCCAGGTTGAAGCGGTCCTTGGCGTCGTCCTTGTCGAAGTCCTGGTAATCGGCCTTGAAGACCACGTTGCGGGTCGGGTAGAGGCTCGCCCCATAGGTGAGCACCCGCTCGTCGTTCTTGGGATCGGCCACGAGGCCCGCCGCCACTTCGTCCTGGGTGTTGTAGCGCTCGTAGCGGGCGAAGGGGGTCAGGCGCATGTCGCCCTTGCGCCACACGGTGTAGGCCGGCTCGACGTACCAGCCGTAGAAGGCCTTGGGCGCGGTGCTCGCCGTAGCGGCGGAGATGGCGCCGGCATCGTCCAGCGTGCCGCGGGCGTAGAGCGCGCGCACCTGCAGGTTCTGCCAGTTGTACTGGGCATGCAGATCCCACAGGGTCAGGCGGGCGTCGCCGCCGACGAGCGAGTTGCCGGCCGCGTCCTTGCGGCCGCCGGTGTTGCCGGTGAACACGCCGCCGCCCACCAGCAGGCCCGGCAGGCCGCGGTAGTTGAGGGCGCCGTAGACAGCGAACTCGTTGGCGTTGGCCTGGCCGCCGCTTTGGCGCATGGAGCGGAAGCCGTTGGCGGGATTGCCGAACTTGCTGGCGTCGGGCGCGGTACTCACGCCCACGTTGTACTCCAGCCCCGGCACCGCCTCGCCCTGCAGGCCGACGGCCAATTCGCGCCAGGTGGAGGGAATGATGCGGGTTTCCACCTCGTTGCGTTCCACGCCGTAGTAGGTGGGCGGCTCGTGGGTCTCGTTCAGGAAGCCCAGGGGCATGAGCTGCAAGCCGGTGCGCAGGTTGAAGCGGTCGCTGAAATGGAAGTTCAGGTAGGCCTGCTCCATGGCCACCTCGCCGCTGTCCTCGCCGCCCTCGACGAAGGCGTGCTCCACTTCGAGCTCGGAGCGCAGGCTGATCCAGTCGTTGAAGTTGTGGCCGAAGAAGAGGATGAAGCGCTTCAGGTCAAGGACGTCGTTCTTGCTGGAGTCGCGGTAATTGTTGTAGTTGATCTCGCCGTAGCCGCCGATGACGGTGCGGCTTTGCTGCAGGCGCGGCTCCCAGTAGTCTCCGGCGGCATGGCCGGGCAGGCTCGGGCCGGTGCCGGCAGCGGCAGCGGCAGCTTGCGGCTGTGCGGCCGGCGCGCCGGCGGCGGGCTGGGCGCTGGTGTTGAGCTGGGCCTTCAGGGCTTCGATTTCCTGCTGCAGGATCTCGATCTTCTGCTCCACGCTGGCATCGGCCGCCAGCGCGCCTTGGCTGCCGAGCGCCAGGCCGATGGCGGCCACAATGGCACGTTTCTTCATTAGCATTTCCTCACATGAAAAAGTTATTAGGGTCTGTTCTCAATCAAGCCAACCAGACGATGGAACAAGCCAGATGGACGAACGACAGGAAGGAGTGGGCGAGCTTGTCGTAACGCGTGGCGATGCGTCTGAATTGCTTGATGCGAGCGAAGAAACGCTCGATCAGATTGCGGCTCTTGTAGATATGCCGGTCGAACGAGCGGGGGTTGAGTCGGTTGGAACGCGGCGGGATTACCGCCTGACCGCCCTGCGTCGTAATTGTTTCGACGAAGGCATCCGAATCGTAGCCCTTGTCGGCCACGATGAATTCGGCCGGCTGATCCTGGATCAGTGCTGCGGCCTGTTCGATGTCGGCGACC
>NZ_AUIS01000014.1 GCF_000423825.1 Thermithiobacillus tepidarius DSM 3134 | reverse complement strand
ACGCGACATGCTCAAGCACTGGTGCACCTGCGTCATGCGTTCCAAGGTCGAACCCATGAAGGAGGTCGCCGCCATGGTCCGTCGCCACCTCGAGGGCATCGTCGCCTGGGCCCAGACCCGCCAGACCAACGGCTTCCTCGAAGCGCTCAACGGCCTGTTTCAGTCCGCCAAGCGCCGCGCTCGCGGCTTCACCCGCTTCACCACTATCAGAACCGTCATCTTCCTGATCGCCGGCAAGCTCGACTTCGCAGTGATCAACCCTCATGCCCGGCAACCCACTTGAAATTCAACAGAGCCAAAAAAATTTAACCCTGCTTTCTATTTCTTCCGATGGCACAGAGGCATGGGCCAGATACAAAAGTGGAACAACCAAGAAAAAGAATGGAAATCTAAGTACGGCATCCAGAGATGACGTGCGGGGAAACAGCAGGAACAAGCACCCGAAATAGAGCAAGATGCTCAAAAAAGGCAACAAATTAAGCCATTCTCTCTGCCCCCCCCGAACTGCGGGGACAGCCAGAAATGCGGATAGCATCCATAAGGCACCGAGCGAGAAGGAGTGCAGGAACATGACCCCAAAGCTTGAAAACCCCACCAGGAACACCAAATGCAAATGGATTTTTTCTAGGTAAGAGGCCGCATATCCATCAGCCACACCAGCCAAGACAGCCCTGGAAACCACCTTCTCACTCGACGCCATCGTATCTCTCTTATATGAATCTAAAGCGAACGACATTTATTCGGCAGCCCCCAATCATCAGGCCTCTGGAGGATATGCCAAGCGCAAATGATCCAGTAGCCCGCCGCCTTGGAGCGTAGGCGCCGATTTACACACAGTGTAAGCAAGCAAAGCAAGCTATTGGCCGAAGCGTTTACGAAAGACCTCAGCAGCAGCAGGCTCAGCACGAAGAAGTAAATTAAACGGCCTCCCGTTTTGGCAAAAAACATCAGCTTCGAGCGCTGAAACTCGATCCGGGCCTGGGTGCGAAAGGCATTGGCCGTCTTGCCTTGGGCGTGGATGGCCTTGGCGTCCGGGACATGGCAAATCTCATAGCCCCGGCGCCGCGCCCGCAGGCACCATTCGGTCTCTTCCATGTAAAAGAAAAAGTCCTCGTCCAAGAGCCCCACCTCGGCCAGCACGGCGATGCGCACGGCGAGGCAGGCGCCGATGACGCTCTCCACCGCTACCGGCCGGTCGCTTTCCAGCTTGCCGGAGTAGCGCCGCGGCTGGATGAGCTTCAAAAGGGCCTTGGGCACGATTTCCGTCGTCAGGGTCGGGATGGCCGCCACCGAATTCTGCCGACGCCCGTCGGCATAGAGGAGTTGACCGCCGGCCATGGCCAGCCGGGGCCGCTGGGCGAAGACCCGGGCAAAGGCCGCCAGGGCGCCCGGCTGCAGTTGGGCGTCGTTGTTCAGGAGCAGGGCGAAGTCCGTGCCCACCCGCCGCAGCCCCTGATTCACCGCCCGTGCGAAGCCGGCGTTGCAGGGATTGCGGATCACCACGGCTTGGGGAACTTGGCTCGTCAGCAGCGGGATGGAGTCGTCCCCACTGCCGTTGTCCACCACGATCACCTGCGCCGCGGGCACGCCCTCGGCCAAGGCCGAGCGCACGCAGTCCAGCAGCATGGCGCCGCCGTTGTAGTTGACGATGATTACCGTAAAGCGCTCGCCGGCCACCTGCTCACCTGCCCTTCCATCAAAAGCCGCCGGAAGTCCTCGGCGATCACCGGGGCGCTGAAACGGTCGTTGACGAATTCCCAACCGGCTTGTCCCATGCGCTGGCGGCGCGGCGCGTCCTGGGCCAGCTCCAGCATGGCATCGCGCCATGCTTCCACCGCGCCGGGCGGCAGCAGCAGGCCGCTCGCGCCGGGCAGCAGGGTCTCGGGAATGCCGCCCAACTGGCTGCCCAGCACCGGCACGCCGCAGGCCTGCGCCTCGATGGACACGCGGCCGAAGGTGTCCGATTCGACAGATGGCATGGCCAGCAGGTCCATGGCGGCGTAGAAAGGCCGCACATCCTTGCTCCAGCCGCGGCGGACATGGCGCTCGGCGTGGGGACTGGCGGCCAGGCGCCGGGCGAAGTCCGCCGCCACCGGGCCCTCGCCCACCCACAGGGCCCGGAGCCGGGGCAGGCGGTCCATGGCTTGATCCAAGGCATCTGCGAGGACGAAAATGCCCTTGCCTGGATGCAGGGCGCCGATGAAGCCGGCCAGCACATCGTCCTCGTGCAGCCCGAGCGCCGTGCGGGCCTGCCGGCGCAGGGCGGGATCGGGTCGGAAGTAGGCGAGGTCCAGCGGATTGTAGAGCACATGCAGGTAGTCGGCCGGCACGCCCCGCCCGATGAAACGCTTGCGCATGAAGTCGGAAATGACGATGAAGCGGCCGGCCAGGCGCGGGATGAAATGGTGGGTGGCGGGCTTCATGGGAAAATCCATGTGCTTGAAGAGCGCCAAGGGCACGTCCAGGGCATGGGAGAGGCCGGCCAGCGGCCAGTACTCCTTGCTGAAGCTGCCCACGATCCAATCGGGCCGGAAACGGCGCGCCGCCCGCCAGACGGCGCGGTAGCCGCGCGGGTCGAAGACGTTCTTGAAGACGCCCGGATAGAGGTCCACGCCGCTGCCCTGCAGGCCTTGGGCGATGGGACATCCGGGCCGCGCCACGGCGGCCACCGCATGGCCGGCCGCGCTCATGGCGCGGGCCAGGGTGACGAAGTGGCTTTCGGTGCCACCGCCGCCCTTGTTGGTGCCCACGAACAGCAGTCTCATCCGCGCCGGTCCTCGTAATTGCTCAGGATCTTGAGGGCGAAGAGGTGCGGCAGGTTGTGCCCGCCCACCAGCACCCGCGCCAACCGAAAAAGATCATCGCCGGGCCGCGCCCGCCCGCGCCGGGTGGTGGTGGCGGCGGCGAAGCCGGCCTGCTGCACCGCGTCGATGCTGCGCGCGTCCAGGTCGCCGTAGGGATAGCAGAACTGCGTCACCGGCACACCCAGCACGTCTTCCAGCTCCGCCTTGCTGCCCGCCACCTCGTCGTGCAACTGCGCCGCGCTGCAGGCGGGCAGGTGAGGATGGGTGCGGGTGTGGGCGCCGACCTCCATGCCGGCATCGCGCCAGCGGCGCAGCTGCACCCGGTCCATCAGGGGCTTGCGCACGCCGAGCTCGTCCGCGTCCCAGTCGTTGTGCTGGCCCAGGCGCGCGCTGACCGCGTAGCAGGTGGCGGAGAAGCCATGGCCCTGCAGCACCGGCAGGGCCGCTGCCAGGGTGTCCACGTAGCCGTCGTCGAAGGTGATCACCGCCACCCGCCCCTGCCGCTCGCCGCGCAGGTAAGGCATGGCCGCGCCCATGGACAGGCCGCGATAGCCCAAAAGGCGCAGCAGGCGCATCTGGCGGGCGAAGGCGCCGCGGCGCACGTAGAGGCTGCGCAGGCGCGCGCCGGCCGGCGGCCGGCCGAGATTGTGGTACATCAGGATGGGAACGACGCTCAAGCCCCCCGCTCCGCCGGCTCCAGGTGCACGGTGCGGCGCACCACGTAGCTCTTCTTGCCCTGGGACTCGTAATAAATGCGCGACAGCATCTCGCCCACCAGCCCGGTGCTCAGCCACTGGATGCCGGCGATCACGCCGAGGATGCCGATCAGGAGCATGGGCCGACCACCGATGCTGGCGCCGGTGAAGAGCTTCAGCCCGAAGAGATAGCCCAGGATGAGCAGCCCCAGCACCAGGAAACTGAGTCCCAGCGTGCCGAAAAAGTGCATGGGGCGCTGGTTGAAGCGCATGAAGAACTTGACGAAGAGCAGATCGACGAAGACGCGCGAGGTGCGGGAGATGCCGTACTTGCTCTTGCCCGCCACGCGCGGATGATGCCGCACCGGCACTTCGACGATGCGGTTGGTGTAGGTCTGGGTGGCGAGCCAGGCGGGGATGAAGCGGTGCATCTCGCCGTAGAGGCGGATGGCCTTCAGCACCGAGGCCCGGTAAGCCTTGAGCGTGCAGCCGTAGTCATGCAGGCGCACGCCAGTCAGCCGGCCGATGAGCCAGTTGGCGGCGCGCGAGGGGATCTTGCGCAGCCACAGGCCGTCCTGGCGGTTCTTGCGCCAGCCGGCCACCACGTCCATGTCCTGCTCGCGCAAGGCCTTGACCAGCATGGGCACGTCGCCGGGATCGTTCTGCAGGTCGCCGTCCAGCGTGACGATCACTTCGCCGCGGGCGGCATCGATGCCCGCCTGCATGGCGGCGGTCTGGCCGAAGTTGCGCTGCAGATGGATGACCTTGTAGCGCTCGCCCAGCCGGGCCGCGCCTGCGTCCAGGGCCTCGCCGGTGCCGTCCAGGCTGCCGTCGTCCACCAGGATGACCTCGAAGTCCAGGCCCTGCAGGGCCGCATCGAGGGCGGCGAAGAGCGGCGTGATGTTGTCCAGCTCGTTGTAGATGGGGATGACCAGCGATGTTTCCGGAACGCTCATGGGACTGCCAACTCAGAAATTGGGCTAGCATATAATAGGCGTGGGTCCATGACCAGCATCGAGGACGATCTGGCTGGGGCGCCGCTAGAAGCGGGCGATGCCCAGCGTCATGTGCCGGTCGCCGGCGCCGTGGTATGGCCGGCTGAGATAGTGGATGCGCGGCGCTTGCCGCCGCGCCTGGGCCAGCCGCGGTACCACGTCCCGCAGCACCGCCGGCAGCCCCCGTTCCCGGCTGGCATCCCAGACCAGCAGCACCGGGGATCGCGGCGCCGGCGGCAGGCGCTCCAGTCCGAAGCCGGGCGCCACGATCCGGCTGTCCTGGAAATGCAGCTTCAAGTTGCCGCCCAGGACGTGGCTGTCGGCCACCACCCATCCCCGCGAGAAGCCCTGGGCGCGGATGGCCGCCGCCAGCTCGGGCATGGGCATCTGCAGGCGCGAGTACTTGCCGAGCTGCGGCGCCACCGTCACGCGCGCCGCCATGGCCGTCAAAAGCAGCACCGCCGCCAGCCCCGCCAGGCCCAGACAGCGCCGCAGCCGCGGTGCCGGCACGCCCAGGCGCTCCAGACGCAGAAAGATCCACAGCGGCACGAGCGCCAGGAAGGGCTGAAGCCAGCGGGCATTGACGTGCTGCGCCTTGAGCGCCAGCAGCACGGCAGCCACCAGAACGAGGGAGACGGCGAAGAAGCGCGCCAGCAGCGCTTCCGCCGGCGGTACTGCCGCCGCGCTGCCGGACCGGCCCCGCGCCAGCCAGAGATAGAGCAGCCCCAGCGGCGCCAAGGCGGAGAAGATCGCGTTGCCGAGACTCTTCAGGCCCGCGCCCACGGCGCTCATGTACAGGGGCGTCTCGGTGCTCACCACCTTGCCCACCAGCTCTCCCGACACCGCCTGATAGTGCGGCAGCAGCCAGAGCAGATGCGGCAGGAATATCAGCGCGGCCGGCACCCCGGCCCACGCCAGGCGCGGATGCAGCAGCACCGGCCGGTAGGCCGGCAGACTGAGCGCCGCCAGCAGCAGGGCACCGGCCAGGAACCCGTAATTGTATTTGGTGAGCAGCCCAAGGCCCAGACAGACGCCCAGGGCCAGATAATCGCGGACCCGACCGTGTTCGGCGAGGCGAAAGAACAGCCAGAACGTCCACACCGACAGCGCCATCAACAGCACGGAATGGCTCTGATCGCGCTGGGCTTCCCAGGCGATCTGCGGCACGAAGAGGAGCGAAGCCGCCGCCGCGCCGGCCGTCAGGCGGCTGTTCAGCAGGCGGCGGCCCAGGGCGTACAGGCCCGCGAAGGTGAGGAAGAGCAGCGTGTTCTTCAGGATGGCGATGCCCGCCACCCCGGGACCGAGCAGATGGAAGAGCGCCGTCTGCAGCCAGGTATAGAGGGGCGGCTGCTCATCGTAGCCGAGGCCCGGCGCCTGGTACAGGAGAAGCTGCTCCGCCTCGTCCAGCTCCACGGCGCCGGGCGCCAGCAGGCGGATCAGCGCCTGGACCAGGAAGTACAGGGCCAGCAGCGCCAGGAAGCCGGCACCCGTGGCCAGGAGGTGCGCAACTCCGGGCGGGCGGGTGCCGGCAGCGGCCGCCATCAGCGGAGCGCTCCCCGGCCCGCCGGCACGGCCGGGCCGCCAGGCATGCGCTTGCGCCAGTGGACCCGGGTTTCCCTGTTCAGCATGGACTGACTGCTCCTCTGCTTGGTCTCGTCATCGACGATCGAGGGGAGACGGTCCTCACGACGCCAGGTTCTGGGAGATGCCGCGGGCAGCGCCGGCAACGGCTTCGGCCACCTCGTCCGGATACAGATCTTCCAGGCAGCGATGATGCTTGAGCGGGCACTCGCGCTTGCCGCAGGGGCTGCACTTGAGTCCCTTGGACAAGATCTTGGCATGACGGCCCAGCGGCGGCGTCATCACCGGGCTGCTGGAGCCGAAGAGCCCGATGACGCGGCTGCCCACTGCGCCGGCCACGTGCATCAGGCCCGAATCGTTGCTCACCGTGACCTGCGCCAGGGCCAGCAGGTCCACTGCTTCGAGAAGGCTGGTCTGCCCGCCCAGATCGACCGCCTCGGGTACCGCCGCGGCGATGGCCTGGGTGATCTCGGCATCCTTGGGGCTGCCGAAGACCCACACCGCCCAGCCGGCGGCGATCTGGCGGCGAGCCAGCTCGATGTAGTGGGACACGGGCCAGCGCTTGGCCGGCCCGTACTCCGCGCCGGGCGCCAGGGCCAGCAGCGGCCGGCTGGGCACGCCCAGGCCCAGGCGCTGCAGGGTGGCTTGGCGGGCCTCCGCGTCCACCTGCAGGCGCGGCGCCGGCAACTGGTGCGGCAGCGGCGCCGCGGGCGTCAGCCCAAGGGCCACGAAGCGGTCCACCGTGCGCGGCAGGCGCCGCTTGTCGAGTTGGCGGCGGTCGTTCAGGAGACCGAAGCGCCACTCGCCGCGAAAGCCCGTGCGATGGGGAATTTCGGCCCAGTAGGGGACCAGGGCCGACTTCCAGCTGCTGGGCAGGACGATGGCCCAGTCATGGCCGATCGGCTTGATCTCGCGCGCGAAGGCCCTGCGCAGGTGCAGATCCAGGCGCCCATGGGCCATCTCCAGGGAGAAGCTTTGCCGCACCTCGGCCATGCGCTGGCCCAGGGCCGCGGTCCAGGGCGGCGCGACCAGATCGATGGCCAGGCGCGGATAGCGGCGCCGCAGGACCTGAATCAGCACGTGCGCCATGACCATGTCGCCGACCCAGGCGGGGGCGACGATGAGCACCTGTTGGGGATCGCGGACGTTGATGAGGGTGGAGTCGGGATAGGTGGCGTACGGCATGGGGGTCCGCGGCTGAACAGGAAAACGGGGTCAGGTGGCCTGGCGCGGCGCGAAGCGCGCCAGGCCGGCCCGGATGGCGGGCAAGGCGGCGAGCGCGGCACGTTCGCCCTCCATGACCGCCTCGTTCTTGCGATCGAAGGACACCAGGCCGATCTCGCCCACCTGCGGCCGGATCACCACGTCCGCCTGCTTGAGCTCCTCGGCGGCGATGCGCTTGCCCATGATGCGGGCACTCTGGTTGAGCACCCCCAGGCTGGAGGCGAGCACTTCCGTGTTGTCGGGCGAGATGTCCACGGCGATGACGAAGTTGGCGCCCGCCGCCCGTGCCGCCAGCACGGGCACCGGACTCACCACGCCGCCGTCCACGTACTCATGGCCATTGATGGCGACCGGCCGGAACACGCCGGGAATGCTGGAGGACGCCCGCACCGCCTGGCCCGCGTTGCCGCGGGCGAAGTCCACGCGCCGCCCGCTGCGGGCCTCGGTGGCCACGGCGATGAAGCGGATGGGCAGCGCCTCGATGGGACGGTTCCTGACCTTGGCATTCACGAAATCCTGCAGCTTCTCTCCCTTGACGAAGCCGCGGTCGGGCAGGGACAGATCGAAGACGTCGAACTGCCCCATGTCGAGGACGATGCGCTGCAGGTCGAAGCCCGAATAGCCGGCCGCGTAGAGCGCGCCCACCAGGCTGCCGGCGCTGGTGCCCACTACCAGGTCCGGCTTGATCTGATTGGCCTCCAGGATCTTGATGACGCCGACGTGGGCGAAGCCGCGCGCCGCCCCGCCGCCGAGCACCAGGGCGATGCGCGCCGGCGGCTTGGACACCGCCACCGGAGGCTTTTCGGGGGTGCTGGAGCAGGCGCTGACGAAGAGGGCGAGCAACAGGACCAGGGGGTAGCGCAGAGGCCGGCTCATGATGCTTTCAGGTGCGGAATCCGTGATGTGAATGGCGCCTCGTGGGCGGAAAGCGGCGCAACGGATGACCGACATCGCTCGCACCCTCCTCCAGGAAGTTCGGCAGGGAGACGGCGCCCTCTCACCCTGCCCTCTCCCCGCGGGAGAGGTTTGACCCCTTGCTGCCCACGACCCGAGGCGCGACTAGTGATGCGCCGCCTCCGCCAAGGGGCCGCCCTTGAGGAGGTAGAGGGTGCCGCAGTAGGGACAGCGCGCCTCTCCGGTCTTCTCGATGGGCAGGAAGACCCGCGGGTGGGCGTTCCAGGCGCTCATGCTGGGCAGCGGACAGCGCAGCGGCAGCTCGTCCGGCAGGATCTCGTAATAGCTCTTGTCGCAGCAGGTCACTTTCTCAGCCACTTCTCGTCCTCAAAAGCATCACAGGGGCGCGGCGCGCTGCGCCGGCACGTCGTTCACATAGGTCAGCCACTCGGGGTGCTCCTTGCGCTTGCCGGTCACCTGATCGAAATACAGGGATTGCAGGCGCTGGGTGACGGGCCCGCGGCTGCCGCTGCCGATCACGCGGCCGTCGATCTCGCGGATGGGCGTCACCTCGGCGGCGGTGCCGGTGAAGAAGGCCTCGTCGGCGATGTAGAACTCGTCGCGGGTCAGCTGCTTCTCCACCACGCGGATGCCTAGCTCGCCGGCCAGGCGCATCACCGTGTCGCGGGTGATGCCTTCCAGGGCGGAGGTCAGGGTCGGCGTGTAGAGCACGCCGTCGCGCACCATGAAGATGTTCTCTCCCGAGCCCTCGGCCACGTAGCCCTCGCGATCCAGCAGCAGGGCCTCGTCGTAGCCGGCCGCCGAAGCCTCGCGCTGGGCCAGCATGGAGTTCAGGTAGTTGCCGGTGGCCTTGGCCTTGACCATGTGGATGTTCACGTGGTGGCGGTTGAAGGAACTGACCTTGACCCGGATGCCGCGCTCCAGCGCCTCCTGCCCCAGATAGGCGCCCCAGGGCCAGGCGGCAATGAGCACGTGCGTCTTCAGGCCCTTGGCGGACAGGCCCATGCCCTCGGCGCCGTAGAAGGCCAGCGGACGGATGTAGGCGGACTCCAGGCCGTTGGCACGGATGACCTCGCAGGTGGCGGCATTGATCTCGGCTTCGCCGAAGGGCATGTCCATCTGCAGGATCTTGGCGCTGTTGAAGAGGCGCCGGGTATGCTCCTGCAGGCGGAAGATGGCCGGTCCCGCCGGCGTGTTGTAGGCCCGTTCGCCCTCGAAGACGCCCATGCCGTAATGCAGGCTGTGGGTCAGGCCGTGCACCGTCACTTCGCGCCAGGGCAGCAGCTTGCCGTCAAACCAGATAAAGCCGTCTCGATCAGCCATGGACATGGCGTTTCTCCTGTCAAATTCTCGTGAATCGTGAACAGTGAAGCGTGAGCCGGGCATACGGCCCGGCCTGCCCACGATTCACTGTTCACGTTTCACCGTTCACATCCTGCTCACTGCCCAAACATGCCGCCCAGATCTGGCGCACCCGCTCGCGGTGGGCGGCGACGCGCGACCACAGGGCACGGAACGCGGACGGCAGCAGGCGCTCGATCTCCGCCGCCTCCGCCTCGCCGAAGGCCCCCGGCCGTTCCAGCAGCTGCAGGCGCAGCTCCAAAAAGCGGTAGAAGTGCAGCGCCAAAGCGAGATCCTGGGCGTCCGCCTCGCTCAGAAAGCCGTGCCCGGCCAGGGCCGCGAGGCCGCCGCGCGTGTCCCGGCCCTCCAGCAGGCCGGGATCCGCCGCGCCCCGCAGCAAGCGCCCGTACTGCACCAGGAATTCGATATCCACCAGCCCGCCCGGACTGTGCTTCACATGGAAGACCTCGGTGCCGGGCGCGTGCTCGGCCACCATGCGCGCGCGCATGTCCCGCACGTCGCGGCGCAGCTGCCCGGCATCGCGGGGCTGGCGCAGCACCTCCAGGCGCAGGGCGTCGAAGGCGGCCCGCAGGGCCGGGCTGCCGGCGATGGGACGCGCCCGGGTCAGGGCCTGATGTTCCCAGGTCCAGGCAGTATGGCGCTGATAATCGTCCAGATGGGCAAGGGAAGTCACCAGAGGGCCGGAACGACCGCTGGGGCGCAGACGCATGTCTATGCTATAGAGGGTCCCGGCGGGCGTCAACGTGCTCAGATAGTAAATGATGCGCTGGCCCAGGCGCGCGAAAAAGACCGCGTTGGCCAGCGGCCGGTCGCCGTCGGACTGGCCCTCCAGTTCGCTGTCGTGCAGGAACAGGAGATCCAGGTCCGAGTGATAGCCCATTTCCGCCGAGCCGAGCTTGCCGAAGCCGACGACGCAGAACTGCGCCGCCGCGCCATCCGGCTGCCGGGGAACGCCGTGGCGCTCGGCCAGATCCGCCCAGGCCAGCTCCAGCACGCCATCCAGCAGCACCTCGGCCAGCCGGCTCAGCCCGGCGGTGACCTCCTCCACCGGAAAGCGGCCGATGAGGTCGGCCCGGGCCAGGCGGAACACCTCGGTCCGCTTGAAATGGCGCAAACGGTCCATGCGCCCTTCGGCATCGGGCTCGGCCGCCAGCTCGGCGGCCAAGTCGCGCCGCAGGCGCTCCCGGTCGCGGCCGAGCAGCAGTTCGCGCTCGTCCAGCACTTCGTCCAGCAAGGTCGGATAGCGGGTCAGCTCGCTGCTCACCCACGGGCTCAGCAGCAAGAGGCGCGCCAGGCGCGACAGGGCCAGCGGATTCTCCACCAGCAGGGCGAGATAGGCGCTGCGCCCGGCCACCGCCTCGATCAGGCGCAGGAAGCGCAGCAGCAGGACGTCCGGCTGCGGCGAGCGCGCGCAGACGCCGAGCACCAAGGGCATCAGCTGGTCCAGCCGCGCGCGGCCCTGGGCGGTCAGGCGCCGGCTCACCAGGTTGCTGCGGCCGAAGCCGCTCAGCAATTGCCAGCTCGCCGCCGCGTCGGTGAAGCCCAGATGAAGCAGCTGGCCGGCGGCGGCCTCGTCGTGGTCGTCGTCCATGCCGGCCCACAGCCACAGATCGCGGGCGGCGGTGTCCTGCTGCTGTACTTCGGCCTGAGGCGCGGCGAAGGCCAGGTCGAAGTGCTGCTCCACCTGCTCCCGGTACCGCTTCAGCGCCCGCTCCAGGGCCTCCCAGTCGGCGCAGCCCATGGCCAAGGCCAGGCGCTCGCGCTCCAGCGCCGCGGCGGGCAGCATCTGGGTCTGGTTGTCGTTCACCATCTGCAGCCGATGCTCCAGGTCGCGCAGGAAGAGATAAGCCCGGCGCAGCACCTCGGCATCGTGGACCGGCAGGAAGCCGCGTGCCGCCAACGCCTCCAGCACCGCCAGGGTGTTGCGCTGGCGCAGGGCGGGCACCTGGCCGCCGCGGATCAGTTGGAAGGCCTGCACGATGAACTCCACCTCGCGGATGCCGCCCGGCCCGAGCTTGATGTTGTCCCGCATGTCCTTGCGCCGCACCTCGGCATCGATGAGGGTCTTGAGCTCGCGCAGGGCGGCGAAGGCGGTGAAGTCCAGATAGCGGCGATAGACGAAGGGCTGCAGGGTCTTGAGCAGCTCCGCGCCGAAGGCGAGGTCGCCCGCCACCGGCCGCGCCTTGATGAGGGCGTAGCGCTCCCAGTCGCGGCCGTGCACCTGGTAGTAGTGCTCCATGCCCTCCGCCGACACGGCCAGCGGCCCCGAGTCGCCGAAGGGGCGCAGGCGCATGTCCACCCGGAAGACGAAACCGTCGGCGGTGCGCTCGTTGAGGGCCTGGATCAGCTGCCGGCCCAGGCGGGTGAAGAATTCGCCGTTGTCGAGGCTGCGCGGGCCGTCGGTCTCGCCGGCCGCGCCGTAAGCGAAGATGAGATCGATGTCCGAGGACAGGTTCAATTCGGCGCCGCCCAGCTTGCCCATGCCCAGCACCACGAAGGGCACCTCCCCGCCCTGGGCGTCGCGCGGCCGGCCGAAGCGGGCGTGCAGCTCGGCCTGCAGGAAATCCAGCGCCGCCTGCAGGCAGGTCTCGGCCAGGCGGCTCAAGGCCGCCACCGTGCGCGGATAGGCGTCCGCCTCGTTCAGATCGCGCCAGATGATCTCCACCATGTGGCGGTGCCGGAACCAGCGCAGGGCGCGCTGCAGGCCGGCCAAATCCGCCACGTCCGCCAGCTCGGGCCGCGCCGGCGCCGGCTCGCCGCGCAGCAGGGCCGGCAGCCAGTCGGGGTGGCGCTGCAGCTGCTCGCGCGCGTAGGGGCTGACGCAAAGCACCCGGGCCCAGGCCTGCCAGGCGGCCGGGGGCAGCGCCTGCAGCCAGGTCCGGGTTGGGGCGTCCTGCGCGTCCAGGCACGCCTGCATGGCCTGCGCCACCGCCCCGCCCTCCACGGGCAGCGGCGCACAGACCGCGGCCACCTGCCGCGCCAATGCTTCCGTCAACGGATCATCCATGTCTTCCCCCGGCTTTCGCTTGGCTCTTCATCCGTCTGGGTTTATAGTTAACGGTACCTATCTTAGCAGTAATTGGCCCTGATTCCGCTTTGCGAGCTCCATCCCTACTCCTCCACCTCCAACGCCATCTCCGTGCCCTGATCCGCTGGAGCCTGGCGCTGGGTGTCCTGGCCATCATCCTCGCCGGCATTCTCATCTACTTCGGCAGCGCCGAGCTGGGGCGCCTGCGGCCGCACATGGAGGTCCGCATGACCGAGATGCTGGGCCAGCCGGTGCGCATCGGCACCATGGAATCCCACTGGCGCGTCGGGCCGTGGATGCGACTGAAAGACGTGCGCGTGGGCGACCCGCAACAGCCGCAGATCCTGCTGCCGCAGCTGGATGTGGAACTGCATCCCCTGCCGCTGCTGTGGGGACGCTTCGCCGTGCGCCACCTGCGCCTGGAGCGGCCCTATCTCGCGGTGGAGCGCCTGGCGGACGGCCGCCTGAAGGTGGGCGGCAAGGTGCTGGGCGGCGCCGGCGATGCCCTGTCCGTCACCCTGGACCACGCCGACATGGATATCCGCAACGGCATCCTGGACTGGCAGGACGCGCGCCATCCCGGTCTCGGCCGCCTGCGCCTGCAGCAGCTCAACGTGCAGGTCCAGAGCCGTTTCCGCCAGCACGTCCAGGGCAGCGTCACCCTGCCCCGGCAATTGGGCAGCGAGATCCGCATCCAGGCGGCGGCCCGGCATCTCTTTTCCGACCCGCTCGACTCGCGCGGCGAAGCCACCGTCACCATCCGCAATCTGCACACGGACCTGCTGGCGGGCTACTTCGCCGAAGCCCTGCCCTTCACCATCGGCGGCACCGTCTCCGGCACCTTGAGCGGCGCCTGGCGCGAGGCGCACCTGACCCGCCTGCACGGGCCTTTGCGGGTGGACCGGCCGGCGCTCGCGTGGCCAACCTACTACCACCAGCCGCTGCATGCTGACTCCCTGGCCCTGCAGCTGGACTGGCGCAGCCAGTCCAACCAGGGCCGCCTGCGGCTGGATGACGTGCGGCTGGCCCGGCCGGGCGAGCGCTGGCGCCCCTTCAACGTGGTGCTGCACAGCAGCCTGGGCGACGCCCCCACCCGCATCGCCCTCAAGGTGGACCGCATGGAGATCGGCCCCACCCTGCACCTGCTGCCGCCCAAGCTGCTGCCGCCGGCCTGGCAGCGCTATCTGGCGGAAGCGCGGCCGCAGGGCCTGGTGGAAGACTTCCAGCTGATCTGGCAGGAGGGCTCGGCAAAGCAGGCCGAGCACTTCGCGGTGAGCAACCGCTTTACCCGCCTGCACACCCATCCCGTGGACAAGTCGCCCGGCTTTCGCAATCTGAGCGGCGAGATCCGGCTGGTGAACCAGGACGGCGCGCTGCGCCTGGACAGCCAAGATGTGCTGCTGGATTGGCCCTACGCCTTCCGCCAGACCATCCCCATCCAGCGCCTGCGCAGCGAGGCGAGCTGGCAGTGGACCGGCGAGCGTCTCACGGTCAGGCTGCCCCATTTCCAGCTGCAGGGCGATCTCAATGCCGAGGGGCATGCCCACATCGTGCAGACGCCGGGACAGCGTCCCTACCTGGCGCTGGATGCCCGGGCGCACAGTGTCTCGGCCGCCCACGCGCCCCGCTATTATCCCTACCGGATCATGCATCCGGCGCTGCTGCACTGGCTCGACAACGCCCTGCTGCAGGGCCGCATCGATCAGGCGCGGGTGCAGCTGCGCGGTCCGCTGAGCAAATTCCCCTTCGCCAATCCCAAGGACGGCGAGTTCCGCGTGACCAGCCACGTCAGCGACGTGACCCTGCGCTATGATCCCAAGTGGCCGGTCGCCACGCGGCTGAGCGGCCGCATGGATTTCGCGCGCCAGGGCTTTGCCCTGCGGGCCGAGCGCGGCGCCATCTTCGATGCGCCCATCCGCCGCCTGAACGCCCGCATCCCCGATCTCCTGAGCCACAACCCCCAGCTCCACATCGACGGCCTGATCGACACCAGCTTCAACACCGGCCTGCGCTTCCTGCGCGCCTCCCCCATCCTGCGCGACACCGCCCTCGGGCACGCCAAGATCAGCGCCGCCGGCATGAGCCCCCTGGCCCTGAAGCTGCGCATCGGCCTCGGGCACCAGGGGGGCACGGCGGTGGACGGCCGCCTGGATCTGCGCCAGGTGGATCTGCTGTGGGACAACTGGCGGGTGGAGCAGATCAGCGGCCCGCTGTACTTCACCCGCCACGAGATTCATACCCCCGGCCTGGAAGGCCAGTGGCTGGGCGGCCCGACCCGGGTGCAGCTGGCGGTCGACACCCTGGAGCACCACCCGCAGGTCCGCATCCTGGCCCACGGTCAGGCCACGCCGGCAGCATTGAAAGCGCAGCTCGGCCAAGCCTGGCTCGACCACATCGAAGGCGGGATTCCCTACCTGCTCGGCGTGCGCCTGCAGGACGAGCACGGCAGCTACGCCCTGCAAAGTCCGCTGCAGGGGGTGGCGATCCGCTTGCCCGAACCGCTCGCCAAGGCCCCGGAAACGACCCTGCCCCTGCAGGCGCAGGGCGACTTCATCCTCAACCGGGAGTTGGGCATCCGCGCCACCCTCGGCCAGCGGCACGCGGCCCAGCTGCTGCTGGCCAACGGCACGGGCGGCTGGATGCCGACGCGCGGCGCTTGGCAGTTGGGCAGCGACAGCGTGCCGGCCTTGCCCGCCGACGGCTTCCGCCTGCAGGGCCGGGGCGACGTGCTGCCCTTGTCCGCCTGGCTGGCCCTGCTCGGCGGGGGCGAAGGCGGCGCCGGCGACTGGCCGCGGATCGACGTGGACATGAGCTGGCGCACGGTCCAGGCCCTGGACCGCGACTGGCGTGAACTCGCGGTCCAGGGCAGCGTGACGCAAGACCGCCAATTGACCCTGCGCCTGGACGGCCCGGCCGTGCAGGGCGAAATCCGCTACGCTCATCCGCGCGGGCAGAGCGAGCGTTTGGCGGCAGACTTCGCGCGCCTGCACGTGCCGGCGCCGCAGCCGCGCCCCGCCGCGCCGGTGGCGGTCGCCCTGACTGCCCCCGCCAAGCCGGAGGACGGCCCGCTGACGCCGGCAGCGGCCGCCACGCCGCTGCGCCTCGAAGCCAACATTCGCGACCTGCGCTGGGATGACTACCAGATCGACCAGCTCGCCTTCACCGCCGAGCGCCGCCCCGGCCTGTGGCAATTGCCGCAGATCCGCATCCGCGAGGAGGACGCCCGCTTCGACGGCGACGGCACCTGGTCCGGCCCGGGGCGCGGACAGACGCAGATCCAGGGCCGCTTCGAGGCGCAGAACGTGGCCAACACCCTGCGCAAGTTGGCCTTCAACAGCGGCCTGAGCCAAGGGCAGGCGCAGCTGGACGGCCAGCTGAGCTGGCCCGGCTGGCCGCTGGACTTCGATCCCGCCCGGCTGGACGGCCGCATCGCCCTGCAGTTGGAGGAGGGGCGCTTCACCGAGGTCAGCCCGGTGGTGAAGATCCTCAGCCTGATGAACGTCACCAGCATGTTCCGGCGCGTCTTCACCATGGATTTCCGCGATCTCACCGGCAAGGGGCTGTTCTTCCAGCACTTGGGCGGCCAACTGGTCCTCGATGACGGCGTGGCCCGCACCGATGATCTGGAACTCAAGAGCAGCGCCGTGCGCGTGCTGGCCGAGGGCGACATCGACCTGCGCAGCCGGCTCTTGGACCTGCAGATGCACGTGCATCCGCTGCAGACGGTGGATCTGCTCCTGGGCCGCTTTCCCATCCTCGGCCCCGCCCTCTTCGGCAAGGACGGCTCGGTGGTGGACCTGCACTACCAAGCCAGCGGTCCTTGGCAGAACCCCACGATTGCGCCTATTTCCCGTTCCAGGAGGACAAGCCAGCCATGACCCGCGTTGCCGCCGTCCAGATGGTGTCCAGCCACGAGCTCGAAGCCAACCTCGCCCGCGCCGGCCAACTCCTGCAGGAAGCCGCCGCCAGCGGCGCGGCCCTGGCCGTGCTGCCCGAAAACTTCGCCTTCATGGGCCAGAAGGAAACGGACAAGCTGGCCGTCGCCGAGCCGGCGGGACAGGGCCCCATCCAGGAATGGCTGGCGCGCCAGGCGCGGGAACTGGGCCTGTGGCTGGTGGGCGGCAGCATCCCCCTGCAGGATCCGGACAGCCCGCTGCCCGTGTCCGCCTGCCTGGTCTTCGATGCCGAGGGCCGGCAACAGGCCCGCTACGACAAGCTCCACCTCTTCGACGTGGACCTGCCCGGCGGCGAGTCCTACCGCGAATCCAACACCCTGACGCCCGGCCGCGCGCCGGTAACGGTGGATACCCCCTTCGGACGCCTGGGCCTGGCCATCTGCTACGACCTGCGCTTTCCCGAGCTCTTCCGCCACTACGCCGAGGCCGGCGCGGAGATTCTCACCATCCCCAGCGCCTTCACCCGCACCACCGGCCAAGCCCACTGGGACGTGCTGGTGCGCGCCCGCGCCATCGAAAACCTGGCCTACGTGATCGCTCCCAACCAAGGCGGCCAGCACAGCAACGGCCGCGCCACCTTCGGCGCCAGCCAGGTGGTCGATCCGTGGGGCCAGGTCATGGGTCGGCTGCAAAACGGCAGCGGCGTGGTGTTGGCCGATCTCGATCCCGCGCTGATGCAGCAGCACCGCAGCGCCCTGCCCGCCCTGCGCCACCGGCGCCTGTAACCCGCCATGCGTCGGCGCCTCGTCCTTGCCCTGTCCGGCTTGCTGCTGCTGACCGGCTGCGCCCATCCCGGCCGCGCGCCCGAGGGGCAGCTCGTCAGCGAGACCGGCACCGTCCGCCACATCGACCTCGCCGGCGGCTTCTACGGCATCCTCGGCGACAGCGGCAAGCACTACGACCCGGTCAATCTCGACCCCGCCTTCCGCCAGGACGGCCTGCGCATCCGCTTCACCGGCAAGCCGCTGCAGGGCGTGCTCACCATGCGCATGTGGGGCCGCCCGATCGAACTCACCGAGATCCAGCGGATCACGCCCGCCGCCAGGTGACCAGCAGCACGCCGGCGATCACCAGCCCGGCGCCCGTCGCCTGCGCTGGCATCAGGTGCTCGCCCAGCGTCAGATAGCCCAGGAAGATGGTGGCCACCGGCCCCACCGCGCCGAGCAGCGCCGCCTGCTCGGCGCCGATGCGGCGGATGCCTTCGGCCATGAGGAAGGACGGCAGCACCGTGCTCACCAGCGCCATCGCCAGACCGAGACCGTAGACCTCCCGCGGCAGGACCAGGGCCGACCATGGGTGCGTCACGGCGAAGTGCAAAAGCACGGCAGCGCAGGCGACGGTCATGGCGTAGGCGGTGAAGCGCAGCGGCCCAACGCGGCGGATGGTCCGCCCGCTGCCGATAAGATACAAGGCGTAGGCGAGCGCGCTGGCAAAGACCAGCGCCGCCCCCAAAGGCGCGCGCGCGCCCGCCCAATCCGCCGCCCCATGCACGGCCAGCAGGATGCCGCCATAACTGAGCGCCAAGGCCGCCAGCTCGCGCCGGCGGATGCGCCGGCCGAGAAAGAGCGCGGACAAGACCAGCACCAGGGTCGGGTAGAGAAAGAGGATCAAGCGCTCCAGCCCGGCCGAAACGTACTGCAGCCCGAGGAAATCCAGCAGACTGGCCAAGTAGTAGCCCAGCAAGCCCAAGGCCAGCACCTCCAGCCAGTCGCGGCGGCCCAGGGCCGGCACCGTCGTATCGCGCCCGGCCCAGGCGGCCGCCGCCAGGAAAAACGGCAGGGACATTGCCATGCGCAAGGACAGCAGCGTGGCGGCGTCCACCGGGTAGCGGTAAGCCAGCTTGATGAGCACCGCCTTGGCCGAAAAGGCCACCGCCGCAAGCAGGACGAGCGCGGCGCCGATAGGGGAGCGCCCGCTTCCCCCGCCGTGGCTGCAGCCTTCCGGCGCGGCGCGGGAGGAGGGTTCACCACGGCCGGTTGCCGCGCCACTTGCAGGAGCGGGCTTGCTCGCGATCGCCGCAGCCGCGCCGCTCCCGCCACGCCGCATGCGGGCCACGAGCGCGCTCAGGAGACGGGTGCTTTTGTTCTGGTCTGCCATGGAATCCTCATGGATGAAGCGGATCCACCGCAGACGCATGCGCAAGCGCGGCGGATCCGCGCTTGCCGAAAGACTTGTTCAGAAAAAGTCAGGACACGAGCGCGCGGGCCAGGAAACGGAGTCCTAGCCAGCGGCGCCAGCAATGAAGGGCATTTTGAGTTTGGGCGGTCATTTTTTTAAGATACTCCAATGTCCTTTATCCTGTCACGCCATGCGGACCCGCCGATCCCGAAGTCCTCGTGGCCGCGGGCGGCGGCGCTCGCCCTGGGCCTGCATGCCGGACTGGCCGTGCTGCTGACCCGGGTGGGCGGTGTCCCCGTCACGCCTCCGCTGCCGGCGCCGGTGCTGCAGGCGCGGCTGTTGACCCTGGCGCCATCCGCGCCCATGCTCCCGGCCGCCCGGCCGTCGCCCCCGACCGAACCCGAAGCCGCGCCAAGCATGTCGCCAGCACGGCCGACAGCGGCTCCGCAACAGGCCGCGAGATCTGCGCGCCCCGCACCCGCGCGACCGGGCCCGCCCCCCGAGTCACCGGTAGCGGAAAGCGCACGCCCCCCCGCTGCCACGTTCCAGGCAAGTGCCGCACCCGAGGCGGCACCGCCGACCGGCGCCGCGGCCGCGGCAGACACCCCCGCCACTGTCCCGGCGACCGCCAGCCTGACGCCCGCCACCCAGCCGCCGGCTGCCGGCGCCGCCGAGGCGCCAAGCCTGCAACTCCCCTCCTTCGATGCCGCCTACCTGGACAATCCGCCGCCGGACTACCCGCTGGCGGCCCGCCGCCTGGGCCTGCAGGGCGCCGTCATCCTGCGCGTGCTGGTCAGCCCCGCCGGCCTGCCCGCCGAAATCAAGCTGGCCCAAAGCTCCCAAAGCCCGCTCCTGGACGACGCCGCCCTGCGCGCCGTACGCCGCTGGCGCTTCGTGCCCGGCCGGCGCGGCGACACGCCGGTGGCTGCCTGGGTGGAGGTGCCGATCCGCTTTCGCTTGAACGACGCCTGAGTGCGCCGGGACAGGTTCCACGGGCGAGCCCTCCGCGCCGACGGGATGCGCCTTGCATCCAAGCCATTCTGAAGCGATGTTGCCGGCCTGTACGAAAAACATGCTTGTTGTACCTTTACCGATCCCGCCCCGCATCACACGCCTCCTCCTCGCTCGGCCGCGAAGTGGATGCCTCCCTCACTTCGATTCAGGAGCATTACTCGGGATGGGAGAGCAAAGACATGAACTCCTCATACTTCCCGCTGGCGGTGAGCGGCAATGCATTTTCCCGAATCTGCCACGCCCATCGATAGGTATGGCCCAGAGCTTCCGTCAGCATCCCTTGCAGCATTCGTAGCTGCCGCGCAGAGGGCGACGACCGGCACACCAGATTCACGGTGATGGCATCGTAGGCGGTTTGCAGCAGTTGATACTGACGCAAATCCGGGATGACCTGCCGAAAGCGATGGGGCTCCAGTGCTGGCCAGAACTGCTTGCCATCAGGGCTGAACGCCATGTTCCGGGTCCTGCCCTTGATGGAGCGCAGGGTTGGCAGCCCCCGCCCGCATGAACACGCCGGGCCGCGCTCGGCCCAGTCGCGCAGCGCGTAGCGAATCAGGGGCATGGCGAAGTTGTGCAGATCGGTCACGACCACCTGGCCGACTTCGCCTTCGCGGCAAGGCTGGCCGCGCTCGTCAAGCACCTCCACCAGCAGATGCTCGGACTGCAGGTGCAACAAGCCGCTGTCCGGGCATTGCAGACCGATGACGCCGACCTCCTGGGCACTGTACAGGTCGGTCAGCGGCACACCCAGCGCAGCCTGGCATTCCTGGCGCAATGCCGAAGTGACCGTCCCGCTGATCATCCGCACTTCCCGCAATCGCGGCAGCATTATGTCCTTCCGGCCCATGCGAGCCATCAATGCGCTCAAATTGGGCGGGTAGGTCAGCAAGATTTCGGGATTGACGGACTGCAGCCAACGCAATTGCGTGTCGACATCGGTCGAAATCGGCAAGTGCCACGCCGGCCCGCTGCGAAACACACCACCGCCCCATCGGCCCGGCCTGGCCGGATCCACCGCGCGGCCAAATTGGCGAATGATGGCCATCGTCCCCGAGAAGTCGCGCCGCTGCCAGAGATGATCGCGCAGCGTCGCCGCCTCCCAGAACAACTGCGTCAGCTGAGTGCGCCGCACCGTGACGGGCTCCCCAGTGGAACCGCCGGTCGTGATATCGAAGGTTTTTCCATGGGCCTGAGGGTACCTGTCGGCCAGCAGGGCATCGAAATGCAGCTGCAGGTCATGACGTGTCAGCAACGGGATTGCATCCCATGCCGTCGCATCGGCTGGCAAGCGATCCCGGTAATAGCGGCAGTGGCGACGCGCATGCGCCAGGAGTTCGCGCAGCTGCATCGATTGCCGTTCGCGCAAGGCAGTCTCGGGCAACCATTGGCTGCTCTCCATCTGGAGCAGCAAGGCCAGGATGGCCGCTTGGCGTGTGCCGGGCATCGGGGGCCAGAGGACGCCTGGAACGCTACCCGGCAGCAAATCGGAGAGCTGCGGATGAGATTTTTGATCAGACATCGCAGAGCAGAGCTGTCGGTTTCTCGCCGGCAAGGCTTCGCGCACATGCCGGGGCCGGCGCTTCGTTGAGCGGCGTGTGCTGCACGCTCATCGCTCCCGCCCCGCATCATGCCAAGCCTTTTGCACTGGCGAGAGCAGATACTCGACAACCGAGCGGTCGCCCAGCAGAATTTCGGCCGTCGTTTGCATGCCGACCGCCAGCGGGTATCGGCGGCCTTCCATCTCCAGTGCGCTGGCACTCATCGCGACGAGCGCCTTGTAGCGCAGCGGCCGCTGCCCCGGCGCCGCCAAGCCGGCGTCGCGCGCCTCCTCCTCATTTTGCGCATCAGCGCTCACATGCTCGACGGTACCCTGTCCCATGCCGTATTTCTGAAAGGGATAGGCCGCAAACTTCAGCTTGACGGTCTGCCCGCGACGCACGAAGCCGATGTCTTCGTTGGATACCCAGACCTCGGCCTTGAGCCGCTCCTGCTGCGGCACCAGGCTCGCCAGGACGGTACCGGGCTGCACCACGGTACCCGCCGTATGGGTGGCCAGATCCTTGATGACGCCATCCTGCGGGGCCTTGAGTTCCATGAGGGCGCGGCGGTGCCGCTGCTTTGCCAGTTCCTGGGTCAGCTTGTCGAACTGTGCCTGCGTTTCGTTGCGCTCGGCGTGAAGCTGGCGCAGATAGTCCGCTTCGATTTGCCGCAGCTTCTTGTGCGACTGTTCGATGCTGGCCTGGGCCGAGGCAATCAGATGCTCCTGGGTGGCCAGCTCCTGCTCCTTCTCGATGCGCTCGCGCCGTTTTTCGCTTACCGCCAACTGCCCGGCGAACTCCTTCTCCGCCAGTTGCTCGAAGGCTTTCTCCTGCTTGCGGTAATAAGGCAGCACGGCTTCCAGGCGCGTCTTTTGCTGACGGGCCGCGGCTGATTCCTGCTGCGCCTTGGCCAGGCGGCTGCGCTCTTCCGCCAAGGCGGCGGCAAGCGCAGCACGGTTGGCTTGGTACTGCGCCGCCACTTCGCGCACGAGCGCCGCGGGATCGCTGGCTTCCGGTATGAAAGGTTGCCCGGCGAGTTCAGCGTCGATACGCCTGAGCGACAGCCGCTTGCGGTTGTGTTCGGCGGCGACAGCCTCCAGGTCGGCCTCCGTGCTCAAGGCATCCATGCGCATCAGAGTTTGCCCCGCGCGCACCCGGTCGCCCTCGCGCACCAGGATTTCCTTGACGATTCCGGCCTCCGACGGCTGCACGATCTTGAGATAGCTGGCGGGCACCAGCTTGCCGTCGGCCACGGCCACGATGTCCAGCCGCCCGAGCACGGCCCACCCCAGGAGAAAGGCGAGCAATATCAGCAGCGCCCACAGCACGCGCCTTCCTACGGGGTTGGGCGCGCTATGCTGCAGGCGGATGAGCGGCGGATGAAAGGCCCGGTAATCGGTCGTGGCGTGCTGCGCAAAAGACTTCAATGAAGGCATGCCGGTGCTTTCTCCTGTCATTCTTGGGCACCTCTGGCTCACGCAGATCCCCACGCTTCGAGAAGCGTTTCGACCGAGGCCAGCGAAAGGCGAAAGTGGTGCGTGGCCAGGCGCCGCGCCATATCGGACGACACGCGGCGCCTCGGGACGCGGGTAAACCAGAGCCTTTGCGTGCCCTGGATCTTGCCAATCCACTTGGCGAGCATGGACAACCGAAACAAGGAGATCGACATGGCGGCCATTCAACCGTTCACCATAGTGACCGAATCCGGCATCCGCCGGTCGGCTGGGCGACGCGGCGGCATCAACGGCTCCTGCAGCACGGCGATGCCTTGCATAGCATCGTGCCCGGCAGACACCAGGCGAGATGCCCGAAGGCCTCGCCCAGCTCCCACGCGATCAGAATGCGCGCCATCGGCGATCTCGGTTTCTAAGATGACAGTTTGCCGAAGCCCTCCTTGAGTCCGGTAAAGGCCTTGAGTTGGGTGCCGCTGCCGCACCCCAGCGAGATGGCATCGACGCCCCGTGCGCCATGCGAGCCGCCCTGCATCAGACCGGCCAAACCGGAAAGGTCGGCGCCTTGCCTTGCATGACTCCAGGCGGGCGTACTTTGGCGTTCGGCATCGAGCCGGTTCAAGGCATGGGCCAGTGCCGACCAGTGACGCTCGAAATCGTGGCTTTCACGGCTCTGGCCGGATTGCTCGGAGGGTTGCCGACGATCTTCCCACTGGGCAAGCCAATTGCGATCCAGCGCCTGCAGCCCCGCATACGCAGGTTTGGCGTCGGCCTTGTATCCATCCAGGAAACGGCCGAGGAGATCGTCATCGCGCTCTGATCCCTGTCGGCGGCCGGGCTGGCCCGGCGATGTGCTGGGACCGTCGTTGTGATTGAAGTCATGGCCGGGCGGCGGTGCATCCTGACCGTTGCCCACCCCCTCGTTGCCTTCGGGGATAACCATTTTATTGCCAAAACTGATCTTGAAGACGTCCGAGGCGGTCGAACGCTCGCCATGACCGTCGCTGGCTGTCACGCGCACCTCGATGTTGCCCTTGACATTGGCCGGTGCCATGCCGCTGAAGGTTTGCGTCGCGGCATCGAACTTCAGCCAGCTCGGCAGCGCCTTGCCGTTGGACAAGGCCGCCGTGTAGGCAAGCGTGTCGTTGCGGTCGATGTCGCGGAAGCTGCCAGCGGGCAGCTTCCACGAGAACGCCTTGCCCTTGGCGAGCTGCACTTCTTGCAGGCAACGGGTCAATTCCGGCGCGTCGTTGATACCCTGCACGGTCACCGCCAATTCGCCGCTGCCGCGCTCCGTGCCGTCGCTGGCGAGGTAACCGAAACGATCGATCGCCGTTTCGCCCGCGCCCAACCCCTGCACCTTGGGCGAGCTATCGTCAAGCCTATAGGCGTAGGTGCCGTTGGACAGCAGGGTCAGCACGCCGTATTCGCCGCGCCGGATGCCAGGGTCGGCGACGCACAGCCGCTCGCCTTCCGGATCGCGGTCATTGGCCAGCACATTGCCCCAGGCCAGCAGTTTGCGATCCTCGATGGCCACTGCGGTGTCCGGCAAAACGGTGAGGCCGGAAGCCACTTCGAGCACGAAGGATTGACTGGCCGACGCGTCGGCCAAATCCGTTGCTGTCACGCGAATGTCATGGCGTCCGATGACTGATGCGGTTCCGCTGAAAGTGCCGGTGGCTGCATCGAAAGACAGCCACGCCGGCAACGCCGAGCCGTCGACCAGGCTGGCCGAGTAGGTGAGCACATCGCCGGCATCGACATCGACAAAGGCGTCCTGCGGTAATTGCCAAGTCACTGGCTGGCCGGTGCGCGCGGTCTGGCTCGCCAGCGGCATTCCGGCCTCGGGCGCGTCGTTGATGTTGACGACGTTCAGGGCAAAGGCTTGGCTCGCCTGCGTGCCGGCCAGGTCGGTGGCCGTGAGCCTCACCGATACGCTGCCGATATCGTCATTGGTCGGCGTGCCGCTGAAGGTACGCGTGGCCGCATCGAAGCTGAGCCACGCCGGCAGCGCCGAGCCATCGGCCTGGGCGGCTGAGAGCATCAGCGCATCCCCAGCATCGACATCCAGGAAGGTTTCTTCCGGCACGGTGAAGGCAAAGAGCGCATCCTCCGTGGCCTGCTGGTCGGCAATGGCGCCGACCGCTTCCGGTGCGTCGTTAGCATTGGCGACCGAGAGGCTGAGCACCTGGCTGGTGCTCGCGCCGACCAGATCGGTGGCCGTCACCCGGATCTCCACCGCACCGACGTTGTCGTTGCCGGGCGTGCCGCTGAAGGTGCCGGTCGCCGCATCCAGTTGCAGCCATGCGGGCAGCGCTGAACCATCGGCCAGCGTGGCTGAGTAGCTCAGGCGGTCACCCAGATCGGCATCGACAAAGGCGTCCGTTGGCACGGCGAATGTGAAGGCGGCGTCTTCGGTTGCGGTCTGCGCGGCCAGCGCGGCGCCGACGGTCGGGGCATCGTTGGTGTTGACCACTTCCAGCGCGAACACCTGGCTGGCCGATGCACCCGCCAGATCGGTCGCGGTCACGGCAAGCCGCAACTCACCTACATCGCCATTGGCCGGGGTGCCGGAGAAAGTCCGGGTCTGGGCATCGAAACTCAGCCACGCTGGCAAAGGATCACCGTTGGCCAAGGCGGCCGAATAGCTCAGCGTATCCCCGACATCGACATCACGGAAGCTGTCGGCGGGCAGCGCAAAGCTGAAGGCGCTGTCTTCCAGAGCCCGCAAATCGGACAGGGGGGTACCGGTGTCAGGCGCGTCGTTGGTGTTCTGCACGATGATGTGGAAACTGTGGAAAGCGGATGCGCCCAGCGCATCGATGCCCTGCACCATGACATCGAACTCGCCCACGTCACCGTTCTCCGGCGTGCCGAACAGGGTGCGCGTAGCTGCGTCGTATTGCAGCCAGTCCGGCGGGGTTGCATAGCCGGACACCGCCACCCGGGTCAGGACGTCGTCGCCATCGGCATCGATGAACAGATCGGCGGGAAGGGCCAAGCTGAAGGCGGCATCCTCCAGAAGCACCTGGCCATCGATGGGATGGGCCACTTCCGGCGCCCGGTTCATGAACTCGCGCAGCGTGACCGCCGTGCCGTCGGCGAATTCGAAGGTGTCGATCACCGTGCCGCCGTCCGTGCCGTTCGGAGCGTAATTGCTCACGCGCACCATGTCGGCGCCGGCACCGTAGCGAATCAACAGATCAGTGCCGTCCACCTCGACACGCACGTCCTCGCGCGCGACGCCTTCGCCGAAAGTGAGCACGTTGCCGATGCCCGCCTCGACATCATCTTCGATGACGTCTTCGCCATCGCCAAGATTGACCACGTAAGCATCGCGCTGGGCGCCGCCGCGCAAGACATCGTTCCCGGCACCACCGGTCAGCACGTCCTCGCCATCGCCGGATTCCACGACGTCATCACCGTCATAGCCGTAGAGACGGTCGCCGATATTGGTGCCGGTGAGCGCGTTGCCGCTATTGTCGCCCTCAGCCACGAAGGTCCAGGAAACGAGAGTGGCGTAATCCACCGCCGTGCCGTCGGCGAACTCGAAGTGCTCGACGGCGTGGCTTCCAAGCACATCGTTCGGGTTGAAGCCGGTCAGACGCACCACATCGTGCTCGCCGCCGTAGGGAATGAGCAGGACATGGCCGCCGTTGCCATCCGCCTCGAAACGCAGATTGTTGCGCAGGGCGTTCGGCTCGATGCCCGGCCCGAAGCGCAGCACATTGCCGGCACCTTCCTCGGCCACGTCATCGATGGTGATCTCGCCATCGTCCAGATTGACGAGGTAGCTGTCGTTGCCGCCTGCGCCCGCCAGCCAGTCGCCGCCGGCCGTCGCTTCGATCAGATCATTGCCGTCCCCGCTCCAGACACGGTCACTCAACAGCGTCCCTTTGAGGGCGTCGCCTTCATCCGTGCCGACAATATCGAAGCCGCGTGCGAGCAGTTCCTCGTAGCCGATCTCCTCGCCGGTCGGGCCAAAACGGAAACGCTCCACCGCGCGGGGCCCCAGCGGGTCCTCCGGATCGAATCCGGACAGCCGTACGCGGTTGCCGGTGTTGTCGAGATTCAGGATCAGGAAACCCTCCCGATCGTAAGCCAAGCGCACGTTGCCCAAAGCCGTGCCTTCGGGCAAGACCAGCACGTTGAGCGCGTCGCCATCCTCGCTGTCGATGAGAGTATCGGTGCCGCCGTCGCCAGCGATGACATAGATGTCCCCGCCTGCACCGCCTGTCATCGTGTCGTCGGCCTCACAGCCTTCGATCCAGTCCGCCAATGCCGTGCCGGTCAGCAGGTCGTCGCTCGGCGTGCCGATGATGCGCAGTCCTCGGGCAAGCAACTCGTCGAAGGAGATGTCCACGCCCTGCCAGGACAAGCTGATTTCGGCCACTGGCGCCTGCATGCCCGGCGCACGCGGGTCGAAGCCGGCGAAGCGGATCAGATCGCCGCCTTGGCTCAGACGCAGCACAAGATCGCGGCCGTCGAACTCCAGTTGCAGATCGTCGGCATTGACCTCGCCCGTCAGTTCGATACGGTTGATGTCCTGCTCGCGCCAGGTTTCGGCAATGATCGTCTGCGTCGGCGGCGTTCCCTGATCCTTGTGGATGCGGTAGGTGTCCGAACCCGTACCGCCCACCAGACGATCCGCGCCGCCGTTGCCATCCAGCCGGTCGTCGCCCTCGCCGCCGATCAGCGTGTCGCCGAAAGGCGTGCCGTCGAGCCAGCCGCCTTCGTCGCCCGTCATTTCGGTAATGCCCGTGGGTGCGATGGACTCGGCCACGATCTCGGTGCCGTCGGCAAAGCGGATGATGTCCACAGAGCGGGTTTGCGTCGCCCGCTCCGGCATGTAGCCGCGCAGGATGACCCGGTCGCCGGGCTGGTGGACGAATTCGATCACCAAGTCCCCGTTCCGCTCCGAATAGCGCAGGTCCTCGGGTCGGATGCCCGGCCCGAAGCTGAGGACGTTGGGCGCATCATCGACAATGGCGTCGCCGTAGCCTCCTTCACCGCCGTACAAGGCGGCAGTGTAGCCACCTTCGCCACCGCTCCAGTTCAGCGCACGGTGCTCATCGTCGATGATTGTCTCGCCCTCACCGGATTGGTAATGGTAGGTGTCACCTCCCCATTCACCGTAGAGTTCATCGCGACCAAGACCGCCTGCGAGCTGGTCGGCACCCCAACCCCCGCGCACGATGTCGTTGCCCGCGCCACCGTCCAGCACATCATCGCCATCACCGCCCAGGATCAGGTCGTCACCCTCGCTACCCGATATCGTGTCGCCGCCGGTCAGGCCCATGGCGATGTCGTTGCCAGCACCCGCATCCAGGGCATCAGCGGTGCGAGTGCCATAGAGCATGTCATCGCCGTCGGTCGGCGTATTGTTGGCAATAGCTGCAGTGGCAAACAAATCGCCCGTTTGGGCATAAGCCACCGTTTCCAGGCCGCCCGCCGGTGCCACCGTGCCGGTCAGTTCGAAGCCCGTCCCGTCGAAGGCGAGCGGCGCCTCCGCCGTCGCGGACAGCAATGCGGCACCGTTGGCGCGCAGCCAGCCGGCCAAGTCGAACATGCGGGTCTTGCCGTCGGCGTCGACGAACTGGATGCGCTCCAGATCGCCCGGCAGATCGTCGATGCGGAAGCTGTCCAACATGATCTTCCCACCCGCGCCACCATCCACCTGCAGAATCACCCGCTCGTTATGGTCCAGCGCCACCGAGAGCATGACGGGCGTCACGCCGGCGCCAAAGGAAAGCGTATCTACCCCATCGCCAGCGATCAGCGTATCGCTGCCATCACCGTAACCAAAGACGATCACATCGTCGCCTTCGCCGGCATCGGTGTAGTCATTGCCTGCCTCGCCGGCAATCAGGTCGTCGCCTTGTCCAGCATACACCCTATCGTTGCCCGTACCCGCCGAGATGAGATCGTTGCCGGCTGCCAAGCGGACATAATCGTTGTTGCCACGCGCCTGTACCATCACCGACTGGCCGGTGTAGTCGTAGATCGAGTCATCGGCCTGACTGCCGACGATGTTTACCTGCTCGCCCCAGTCACGCTCCTGCCAGCCCATCTTGCCGCCATCAGCATGGGCGACCAGGTCGGCCAGCGTCCATGCGGTGCCATCGTCGAAGCGGAAGCGCTGGATCGCGCCGCGCCCGAGATCATCCCAGTTCCGATTGCCTATCACCAGCGCATCATTACCGCCGATGCCGATGACCAAGTCGGTATAACCCACATCACCCGGCTGACCGATCCAACTGGTTTCACCCAACTGCACCGACACGTCCTCCGGCCGGATGCCCGGCGCGAAGACCACGGTATCGCTGGCCACGCTGAGCGCAGAAGCCATCGCATGGTCCAGCCCCATACCCGGTGCCGCCACGTAGGCATTCTGCCCTTCGTCTCCGAAGAGCCAGTCGCGATCTGAGCCACCGTGCAGCAAGTCATCGCCGGCTCCGCCGTAAAGGCGGTCGTCCCCCGCGCCGCCTTCAAGCATATCATTGCCGGATTCGCCATAGAGGTTGTCGGCCCCCGCATCGCCTGCCAAGGCATCATTCCCCTCACGGCCATACAGGGTGCCGTTCTTCTCGGTCCCCGCCAGCGTGTCATCACCCGGAGAACCGTAGAGAATTTCCGATCCTCCGCTCACATTGAGCTTGGCCAGCACGTCGCTTATGCCAAGGCTTGCGCCGTTTGCAAAGTCGAAGCGGCCGATGCGGCGCCAACTGTTGAGCCAATTCTTGAGGCGAATGGCGTCGCCCGAGGTACTGACGGTGGCGATCAGGTCGTTACCATCTCGTGTAAACCTCACATCGTTCTGGCCGATGCCCGACTTGAACAGGACACTGCCATATGTATCCTCGATCACGTCCTGACCATCGCCGATTCCAAAGCGATAGGTATCGTAGCCGCCGAGATTCTGAAAGCGATCATTGCCCGCACCGCCTTCCAAGAGGTCATCCTGGTAGCCGCCAACGATGCTGTCATCGCTGGCCGTTGCAGCCAGCGCCCGCGAAGCCAATTCGTCCCGGCCCCACACCGTACCGTCAGCGAAGCGTAGCTGCTCAATGCCGAGCTCGCCGGACCAGGGATAGGCCTGGTCGCGCACCGTGAGCCGGCTGCCGTCCGGCAAGGTGACGACCATGTCGTCTTGCAAGGTCCAGCGCACGGTGATATCCGCAGGAGCGATACCGGGCGCCAGCGCCACGACGTCCTCGCCAACGGCATAGCCCTCCTCGATCACGTCCTGACCGTCGCCCGGACCGAAGCGATAAGTGTCCGAGCCCGCGCCGCCCTTCAAGGTATCGTCGCCCGCGCCACCAGTGAGAATGTCGTTGCCAGACAACCCCAGCAGCCGGTCACTGCCCGCACCGCCTTCGATCAGGTCATCGCGATCGCTGAACCCGCGGAGTTCGTCATTGCCACCCTCGCCCCGGAGGCTGCGGGTCTTGATTGCCTCTACATCCCACACCGTGCCGTCTGCGAAAGCAACCTCCTCGGCAGCATGACGATTGCTTTCGTTGAAGTGGTTCTCGACTGTCAGCGTCTCGCCGGTATCGTGGATCGTGATCTTCAGATCGTCGTTCACCTGCCAGCCGTTCACAGTACGCACCCGCTCCAGCCGCACGTCGTCCGGGGTGACGCCGGCCTTGAGTTCGACGCGATCGGTCTCGCCCGGTTGCCACGAATTCTCGACAATCGTATCGTGACCGTCGCCCCGGCCGAATCGGTAGGTGTCACCTTCGCTGCTCACGTCGTAGAAGCTGCCATTCCAACCCGCACCCACATTGCCGCGCAAAACGTCATTACCCGCGCCGCCATCCAAGATGTCCCGACCGAGGCCACCCAGCAGCACGTCATCGCCATCGTCGCCTTTGAGCAGATCCCTCCCGCCATCTCCGATCAGAATGTCGTCTCCTCCCTGGCCGGAAATGTGATCATCCTCCCACAAACCGATAACGCTCTCGGCGTTAGGGCTTCCGGCAAACAGCAGCGCCTGCACGTCATGGAACGACCACACCGTACCGTCCATGAAAGCGATACGCTCGATGAGGTAATGTCCATTGGCATCTGGCCAAAATACGTCGAAGTAGCTCCTGAGCGTGACCTGGTCTTCCGTACCCTCAATGGTGAGCACCAGGTCTTTCCCCTCACGTTTGACCCGGATATCTGCCGGAGCGATGTCCGCCTTGAATTGCAGAGTGTCGCTGATGCCTACACTCCAATCCTTGTCAATTACGATGTCTTTGCCATCCCCGCGTCCGAAAAGATAGGTGTCGTTGCCGCTGTCCGGTATCCAATCCCCCTCCTTGAGGCCGAGGAGCACGTCATCCCCTGCCCCACCTTCGATGACATCGTCCCCAGCTTGGCCCACGAGCGTATCATTTCCAGATTGCCCCCGAATGACGTCCCCTGCACTGCTGCCCAGGATCGTATCGTCTCCCTCGGTCGCCAAAGCGACCGTGGCGCGCAACGCATCGTCATGGCTCCAGGATGTGCCATCCGCGAATACATACTGCCCCACACCGTTTTGGACCCACCACAGCGTGGAAACTGAGGGCACCTGCAGCGTCTCGCCACTGTCCCTGATGGTGAAGGTCAGATTTTCCCTGGTATCGGCCGCGACAATGATGTCCTGAGGACTGAGATCGATGAAACGCACAATGTCGGGCCTATGACCGTTCTCATCGCTGGCGATGATAAGATCATGGCCGTAACCCCGCCCGAAGACGTAGATATCTGCACCGCTGCCGCCTACGAGCGTGTCATTTCCGTCCCCACCAGAAAGAAAATCGTTGCCGAGCTCGCCATCGAGGAAATCATCTCCCGCTTGTCCGAAGAGCCGATCATCGCCGACACCACCGAATAGACGATCGTCCCCCGACTGCCCAAAAAGCCGATCATCGCCGTATGAGCCGCGCAGCAGATCATTGCCGCCACCCGCCAACACGATGTCAGGCTGATCGCTGAGATAGCCGCTTTCGTCGGCATCCGCGAGTCTGCGTATACTGAACTCCTCCAGAAGCGCTGTAATGCCCGCCGTCTGCGGCAGGCCGTCGAGCACATGCGCGAGGCTGTCCAATCCCTCCCAATTCGTGCTGGCAAGAAACTGGCCGGCATAGCGGTCGAGCTCCAGGAGGTCAGCCAAGCCATTTTCAGGGTCTATCTGGAGCTTGCTTGCCAGCGTTTGGTTCAGCGCCGTGGCATCGAGCCGCAGGCCGCGGTCGTCGATGACGAGTTCGATCTGGTCCAGATAGGGCTTGAGGCGCGTCTGCATCACCAGCGAGGCATAGACGCTTTCCTTCAGGCTGGCGTAGGCTTGACCGAGCAGGTCGAGCTGGGTTTGCGAGAAGTTCACGCGCAGGACCGGTGGCATAGCTATCGCCCCAGTGCCCGAGCCCCCACCCGAACTTGAGCCCGCACTCAGGCCCCAGTTCGCCCCGTCGGTTTGGCTTTTCTGCTCCGGCAGATTGAAGAAGTACTGGCCGTTGAAGGCTTCGAGCACGTGCAGCTTGCGACTCCAGGCGGCGATCAGCTTGCGGTAAGGATCGGAAAGGTACAGCGCATCTAAATCCGTGATGATTGCCGCACCATCGCTGACGTTGCCCGAAGAGGCTCCGGCAAAACCCAGTGTATCCACGTTGCTACTGCGCCGCTCTGTTCCAAAGCCGTCATATTGAATGATGTATTTACCCAGCGCCCGCTCTTCTAAAGATTTCGCCATGCCCGAGGTGTCGGCCCAGGCGGTGAGGAGCTGATCGAGCAGCGCCTGTTGCTCAGCACGGGTGGTGGCGGCCTGGAATTGGGTAAGCAGGCTGTGGAGCTCGGGGGAGAGGGCGGCGGCTTGCTGCAGTTCGCGCACGTTGCCGGCGCCGCCCAGGGTGGGCAGGGTCTTGAGGTCCGCCGGTACTTCGATCGGCTCAGCAAACCGGGTGCTGAAGGTGTCGGCGGCGAGCCGGAACTCGCCCATGGCGGCAGTCGTGCCGTCGGCACGGGTGAAGCTGCCTGCGCGGGTGAGCTGGTTGCCGTTGGCGAGATTCTGGTTCTTGAGGGTGCTGGCCAGGTTCAACGAAACGATGCCCGCGTCGGCCAGGGTGATGAATTCGCCGCCTTGGGAGACGCCATCTTGCGACGCATCGCGCCAGAGCTTGAGCTCGGCAAAGGCCGGATCATTGGCGTCGAGGAGGCCATCGCCATTGGCATCCAGTGCCGCCAGCGCGGCGAAGCCGTTGGGGGCCAGGGTGCCGTTGGGCAGCGGGGTGAAGTCGCCGAACAGCTCGGCGCCGCTGTCGATGCTGCCGTCGGCATTGCGGTCCCACACCAGCAGGGCATCGTCCCGGCCGGCCCAGCCGGTGCGGGTCAGCACGCCGTCGCCGTCGTGGTCGAAGTAGGCTCCGGCATCCAGCCCCACCGTCTCCAGCCCGTCGCCGTCCAGGTCGAGGAGGAGGGGGTCGCGGGGCCAGACCCAGTTTTTGGCACGGTTGAAAAAGTCCGAAATGGATTGTTCGATGCCGTTGATGGAATCGCCAAAGCTGAAGGCAAATTCGAGAAAAGCCTGTGAAGCGCCGTCCATCAGCGCTTCAAAGAAATCGGCCGATTGCGTGAAGGTATCCGAGAGCGTGGTGACCGTTTCCTGATAGGATTCACCAAATGTATCGGCGAGTTGCTGGAAGCTTTGCTTCATGCTGTCCATGAGCGTAGGTACATCAATGCTGTCCTGAGATGCCATGGATGCAACAGTCAAAGCGGCGCCCGCTGCGGTCGCCAAGGCCGCCAGCCCCACCAGTGCAGGGGCAGAAAGTGCCGTGCCACCAGCTACGGTGCCGGCAAGCGCCAACGCACTGACAACACTGTTCAGATTCGCGGCGGCGGAGTAGATGTCTCTTGCCGAGACAGTGCCATTAGTGGTGTATGAATTTCTTATGGCATATCCATCGTTCGCCAAACTGGCGCCAGCCAATGCCACGCTTGTGCCCAGCGGCAGATTCTTGCCGAACATCTCCACCAATCCGCCCACAGTCTGCAGCGTCGCCACTGCTGATGCCGCCGCGTCCCCTTCCACTACGTTCTGTACGAGGGGCGCCGTGCCCATCGGCGTGCTGTAGTAGGCCATGACATTGCCCACCACCTCAACTGTCTGCTTGTCCACGCTCTATCCTCCTAGCCAGCCGTTCAAAGTAGATTGCAGTTGCGACAAAAAACACAAGTAACCCTGCTGCAAGCCAAGGCGCATCTTCATTCGCTCTCCGCACTCTCTTGATCGTCACTTCCAGGCTCACTTTTTCCCGGCCATCAACAATCAAACGCGCCAAGCGATGCTGTGTAGCAAAAGGATAAACGGGTTGTTCGAACCACCATACAGCGGCAGGTTTGCCAGTCAATCGTTTCAGTTCTTGAACACTTAAGAAACAATCATGCGACTTGCCGAGTAGGCCAGACCTACAAGTGAAATAGTGAATAGTTTCATTTTCAAACCTTAAGCCAATTAAAGCGCCGCGCCTTCCAGTCCATTTATAAATCAATTCGCCTCGCGACAGTTGCAGACCATCTTTGGATGGAATCATCGCCGTTGCCTCATAGTAAAGCGGAACAAAAATGAGGAGCACATAGATCGGAATCAGCAGCCAGTTCCCGAATCTAAGCCATCTCACATAACGCTGTTCCCATGAACTGCCAGATTTTTCTTGCATCACTTGATTCATTCTCTTATTTGCTTCTCCACCAATCCGCCCACAGTCTGCAGCGTCGCCACTGCTGATGCCGCCGCGTCCCCTTCCACTACGCTCTGTACGAGGGGCGCCGTGCCCATCGGCGTGCTGCAGCATGCCTTGGCATACGGATGCCGCGCATAGAAATCGGTCAGCTCACTCTTCGGGTCTCGCCAAATCTCAAATCATGAATACGCCCAAATCGCGCAGAAAATCAGCGTGGCCGTGCCGACCGCAGCAAAAAACCGGCTCACGTGTTTTCCTCCTTCACCAAACTCATGTGCATGGCATGCTGCCCCATGTTCACCACCTCATCCACTTGCAGCCCCTTGGGCACTTGGTGGGTGATGAAGATCATCGTCACCTTGCCTTTCAGGCGATTGATGGTCTGGGCGAAATGCTCGGCGGTTTGTTGGTCGAGGTTGGAAATTGCTTCGTCGAAGACCAGCACCTTGGGGCGTTTGAGCAGTGCGCGGGCGATGGCGAGGCGCTGGCGTTGGCCGCCGGAGAGCCCCGTGCCGCGCTCGCCGAGCTCGGTCTGGTAGCCTTGAGGCAGTGTTTCGATCACGTCGTGGATTTCGGCGGCCTGGCAGGCGGCGATGACGTCTTCGAAGCTGGCGTGCGGGTGGGCCATGATGAGATTATCGTAAACGGTGCCGGAGAAGAGCACCGTTTCCTGCGGCACCACGCCGAAGTAGGCGCGCAGTTCGTTGGCGGCGAGCTGGCGGATGTCGCGCCCGTCGATGCGGATCTGGCCTTCCTGCGGGAAGTAGAAGCCCTGCATGAGCCTGGCCAGCGTGCTCTTGCCGCAGCCGGAGGGACCCATCAGCACGGTGAGCTTGCCGGTGGGCAAGGCGAGGCTGAGATTGCGATAAAGCCATGGGTGCTGCTCGGAGTAGCGGAAGCCGAGGTCCTTGATCTCGATCTGCCCGGCACCACCGGCGCTGCGTTGCGGCGCGAGGGCGACGGGCTCCTGCGGCATGTCGAGGATGTCCCCCAGGCGCTTGAGGGCGATGGAGGCTTGCTGGAATTCCTGCCACAGGCCGACGAGCCGCATCACCGGCTGGCTCATGCGGCTGGCGAACATCTGAAAAGCGACCAGCATGCCCACCGTGAGCCCGTCGTTCTGCATCACCAGCCAGGCACCGACGATGAGGATGGACAGGGTCATCACCTGCTCCAGGGCCGAGGCGATGACCTGATAGGTGTTGCCCACCTGCCGGGTGGCGAAGCCGGCGGCGAGGTACTGGGCAAGGTAAGCGCCGTAGCGCTTGTCCACGTCCGGCTCCAGTTGCAGGGACTTCACGGTGGACATGCCGGCGAGGTATTCGGTGAGAAAGGCCTGATTGCGGGCGCCGAGCAGGAATTGCTGGTCGAGGCGGGCGCGGAAGATGGGCACCATGACGAGGCTGGCAAGCACGATGAGCGCGAGGATGCCCAGCGCGATGAGCGTGAGCTGCCAACTGTAGGCGAACATCACGGCCAGGAAGATCAAGAGGAAAGGCAAGTCGAGCACCAGGCTCACCGCCGCGCCGGTAATGAATTCGCGCAGGGCTTCCACGCCGTGCAGGCGGGCCACCAGGGTGCCGGTGGGGCGCTGTTCGAAGTAGGGCAGCGGCAGGCGCAGCAGGTGGCGCATCACCTTCTCGCCCAGCACGGCATCGATGCGGCTGCCGGTGTGCAGCACCAGGTACTGCCGCAACCAGCTCATCACGCTGGTGAACAGCATGAAGGCCACCAGCGCCACGCCCAACACGAGAAGCGTGCTTTCGCTGTGGTGGGCGATGACCTTGTCGATGATGACCTGGGTGAACAAGGGCGTGGCCAGGCCGACGAGCTGGATGGCGAGGCTGGCGAGCAGGATGTCGCGCCAAAGGGTCTTGTGGCGCAGCAGCTCGGGCACGAACCAGGCAAAGCCGAAGGGCCGCTTTGGCGCAAGGTCCTCGGCCTGGCCGCCGGATTCCGTCACAGGCGGCTCGGCTTCGGCCACCAGCAACGCCCAGGGCGCGCATTGGGCCTGCACGGCATCGGGCGACAGCGGCTCCGGGCGGGTCTGGCCGGGACGAATCCAGGCCAGGGTGTCATCGCCGCGCCTGACCACCAAGGCCGGGGTCAGCGCCTGAGATGGCTCGTCCGAGGCGGCGGCGTCCGACGATGATGGGGCATCGTCCCGCACGGGCGGAGCGAGAAAGACCACCGCCGGCAACGGCAACGATCGCCAGTTGCCCTGAGGCCAGGGCACCAGACCGGCCTTGAGACCGAGCGCTTCCAGCGCCTCGATGAGGGCAGGCAGATCCAAAGGCGGCGCACAGCTCTTGAGCACCAACTCGGCATCGAACGGCCTACGGTAAACGCCAGCCAAGCTGCCCAGCAGCCACAGCGCGGCCTCCGTATCGACGAACTCTTCCTGATGATCGGCAAGAACTGCCTGACGTGCTGCCTGCATGTGTTTTTATTCTGTTGACTGAACCCAAATGTCGGACCACCGGCGGCCACACCGCCGGATTGTCTTGTAAGCAATGGCCGCTGCTCGTTGCACATGCCGCCATCGCCCACCGATTTGGGTTTCAGCATCGGAGGAACAGCTCTGCATCCAGCACTGCACGACGGTAGATCGCGGCCAGGCTTGCGGCCGGCCTTATTTCCCGCTTTTCCACGCGACTATTGCGCACCCCCCTCACGCCCGCAATAGTCCATTGTAGCCATTGCCCGGTATCGAGGATGGCCCTTAACTTCGCGTCGATCTCAAGGATCGAGCAGGCCCATGCTCAGGGCTTTGGCGACGGCATGGCTGCGGTTGCTGGCTTGCAGTTTTTTGAGGATGTGCTGGACGTGGTTTTTGACGGTCCACTCGCTGATCCTGAGGATCATGCCGATCTCCCAATTGGACTTGCCGGCCAGCATCCAGTGCAGGATCTCGCGTTCGCGCGGGGAGATGGGGGTCTGATCAGGCGGGGTGGCCGGAAGGCGGCGGGATTTTGCTTTTGCAGGCTCCGGGGCATTGAGGGATGAGGCGGATGGCTGTGAAATCAGCTTGCCCGCCGCCTGCAGGGAGCGCAGGAAGGCCAGGTGCAGGTGGGGAACGAGCAGTTCCATGAGCTGCTCATGGTGGGCGCACAGCTTTTCCGGCACTTGGGCAAAGCCGAAGAAGCTGGCGCAGCCGCCCTGGATGTCCGGCACGCCGTGGCCCAGCACGTTTTTGATGCCGAAATCCCGGTAGATTCCCCAGGATTCGGGGAGCTGTCCCTTGACGCGGGTCAGGTCGAAGTACTGGGGCCGGCAGCTCTGGCGCCAAGCCTGGCTCAGGGGGCTCCGATAATAGCTGCCTTGCAGCCCGCGCTGGATGAACGCGCCCGGAAAGGTGAAGTTGGCGACGTGGAGAGCCTGCAGGTCGGCAAACACCGCCACGCCGCCGGCGGCCATTTCCTGGCCGAGCACCTGCTGCAGTTTGGGGACCAACTGCTGCTCGAACTGCGCCAGCGAGGCGGTGGCGATGCAGGCTTCCAGGAAGCTCCAGTAGCTCTTCCGGACAGGTGGCGCAACCATGCCGAAAACCAGGAGGGCTTGGCTGCGGGATAGGCTTGGCCAGGCGATCTCGAGGCGGCATGGCGCAAGCTGGCCTGCGGAAAACGCGCTGAAAAATTCCGTGCCGATGGCCCCGGAAAGGAGGAACGCCTCAAAAATTCCGCTGAAGCAAAAGCTGCCGAGTTGCGCAACGATCAGTGGATCGAGATATGACATGCCTTCCCCCACAGGACCCGGCGATCGGACAGGCAGAGTTTCGGCAGCCGTTCAAAGGCGGTATTCCTGGATGAAATCTTGCGTTTGGCTTTGTAGTTATGGCAGGAACAATTTGCAATTTAGTAGCCCATTCCGGCGTGTCAAGGCGGATGGCGGATTCGCCAAAAATGCGCAGGCGCTTTCAGCTCCGCAGGTTGCGTAAGATGAGTTTTTCAAGGCAACGCATGTATCTTTTGCCGTCCCTGTGCTGGAGTGCCGTGCTTGTCTTGGCGTTTTGGCTTGTCACGCCCGCCCGCGCGGAAAACCTGTGGGAGGCCTACAGCTTCGCCAGAGCGCGGGATCCGCTGGTGACGCAGGCACGCGCGCAACTGGAGGCGGAACGGGCGCGCTGGACACAGGCGACGGCGGCCCTGCTGCCCCGGGCCGGCCTGGAGGGTGGGGTGAACCGCACGGCGCAGCATTCGAGCGGCTTCGGGCCGGAAAGCACGACCTACTACACCGGCAGCAGTGCCAGCGTGACATTGCGGCAGCCGCTGCTCAACGGGCAACGCTGGGCGAACCTGGACAGCGCCCGGACCGGCGTGCGCGCGGCGGAGGCGGGACTGCTGGCGGCCGAGCAGGACTTGATCCTGCGCGTCGCCCAAGCTTACTTCGGGATCTTGAAGGCCGCCGCTGACGAGCGGGTCGCCCGCGGCGAGGTCGCGCGCCTGGAAAAGGCGCTGGCGCAGGCGCAGGCCTTTCGGGAGGTCGGGGCCGGGGAGATCATCGCCGTCAAGGAGGCGCAGGCGCGGCTGGACCTGGCCCGCGCCGCGCTGGTCAGCGCCGAGAGCGAGCGCCACATCGCCCAGGAAGCACTGTACCGCTTGACACGGCAGCCCATCGCCAGCATCCACGACCTGGGCCCGTTGACGCCGGAGGGGCCGAGTCCGGCCCGCCTCGAGCCCTGGCTGGACAGCGCGTCGCGGCATCAGCCGCTGCTGCGGCAGGCGCGCGAGCACTGGACCGCCGCCCGGCAGCGGGTGACCGCGTCCCGGCGCGGCTACTGGCCCAGCGTGGATCTGAGCGGCGGTTACTACTACAGCAAGGGCGGCTACATCGCCAGCCTGCAGAACCAGCAGTGGCTGGTCGGCCTGAACGTGAGCATGCCGCTCTACGATCGCGCCATCGTCGGGCAGCTCCGGCAGGCGCAAGCCGAGGCCGACCAAGTGCGGGCGCGGCTGGACGACCTGGACGACCAGATCCACCAGAACACGACCACGGCCTTTCGCCGCCTGCAAGACAGCGTGGCGCGCTGGCAGGCGGTCAGGGTGGGACGGGAGGTGGGCACGCGCAGCACCATCGACCTGCTGAACGCCGGGCAGGATCTCACCCGGGCGCAGCGCGACCACAATCTGGCGCTGTACGAGCACGTGACGGCGCGCCTGCAGCTGAAAGCGGCCGCCGGCGTGCTCGACGAGGCGGACGTGCGCAGCATCAACGGCCTGCTGCGCGCGCCGGGTGCGGCACAGACCCGCTGAATCGCTGATGAATGGCCCGCGGCGCCATGCCGGGTCCGCTGGCGAGGACCGCCTCAGCCGCTCCGCACCCGCCTCCCCTGCCCTATCCCAGCAACCGCGCCCAGATGCGCCAGGAGCAGGTCGTGCACGGCGTGCGTGGGGATGTGGTCGGCTTCCAGCAGCTCCGCTTGGCGGGTCATGAAGAGGGGGCCGTCTTCGGCCTGGTCGGTGGGGCGGCCGTGGGAGCCCTTGACGAGGCTGGCGTCGAGCGGGATCACGTCCATGAGATAGCGCATGCCCAGGGCCTTGCGGGCGAGCTTCAGGCCGATCTTGAGCCGCGGAAAGCGCAGGTCGGGGTCGAGGAAGAGTTCCGCCGGGTCGTAGCCGGGCTTGCGGTGGATGTCCACGGTGCGGGCGAAGTCGGGGGCGTGCCGGTCGTCCAGCCAGTAGTAGTAGGTGAACCAGGCATCGGGCGCGGCGATGGCGACCAGGTCGCCGGCGCGAGGATGATTCAGGCGGGCGTTCTGCTTGCCGGCCTGGTCGAGGATGCGCTCGACGCCGGGGGTGGCCTCCAGCAGGCGCTGCACTTGGTCCAGGCGCTCGGGTTCATTGAGGTAGACGTGGGCGATCTGGTGGTCGGCGACGGCGAAGGCGGCGCTCGCGCCGGCATCCAGGAGCTCCCGCCCCAGTTCCTCGCGCACGGCCACAAGGCCGTGCTCGCGCAGGATGCGGTTGAGGTGGATGGGCCGGGAAACGGGCGTGATGCCGTATTCCGAGAGCACGATGACCTGGGTGCCCTGGGCCTCGAAGTGCTCGATCAGGTCGCCGCAGACGGCGTCGATGGCGCGCAGGTCATCGGCGACGGCCTCGCTGTCGGGACCCCGGCGTTGCAAGGCGTAGTCCAGGTGCGGCAGGTAGACGAGGCTCAGGGTGGGATTGCAGTGGCGGTCCACCCACAGGGCGGCGTCGGCGATCCAGCGGCTGGAGCGGATGGAGCTCTTCGGGCCCCAGAAGTCGAAGAGCGGGAAGCGGCCCAGTTGCTGCTGCAGCATGTCGCGCAGGCCGGCGGGCTGGGTGTAGAGGTCCGGGATCTTGCGGCCGTCCGCCGGGTACATGGGCCGCGGGGTGACGCTGTAGTCCACGGACGAGTGCATGTTGTACCACCAGAAGAGATTGGCGCAGGTGAAGTCGGGATCGAGGACGCGCGCCCGCTCCCAGAGCTTGGGCGCCTGCACGAGGCGGTTGGACTGGCGCCAGAACTTCACCTCGGCCTCGTCGCGGAAATACCAGCCGTTGCCGACGATGCCGTGCGCATCCGGGTAGACGCCGGTGAGATAGGTGGCCTGGGCGGCGCAGGTCACGGCGGGCGTCACGGCCTGTACCGTGGCCACCCGCCCCTGCCGGGCCCAGGCGCTGAGGCGCGGGGTGGCCGGCCCCAGGAGCCGGGGGCTGAGGCCGACGACATTGAGGACGACGGTCTTGCGCATGGTGATGGCCTCAGGAGGCGGCCGGCACCGCCAGCCCGTGCGGCGCCTGCAGGACGCCGAGCACCCAGCGGTATTCGCGCTCGATGGAGTCGCTCAGGTCCAGCTTGAGGGCCGGGGGCAGGACGTCCCAGGTGTAGGTCTCGATTTCCAGGTGCCGGGTGAAGGCGGTGCGCTGCTGGCAGGCCAGCAGCCGCTGCAGCGCTTCGCGGGTGGAGTGGAAGAGCCCGTAGCGCGCCAGGAAGACGGGCACGTGGAAATGGATGCGCCACTGGCGGGCGGCGGGCGCATGGATGGCGGGCAGCGCCGCGCCCAGGTCCGGGTAGTGGCGCAGGGTGCCGTCCGCCCGTTCCTCGATCACTTGGTGCAGGTAGGTGGATTCGGCGAAGGGGGCCAGCTGCCGGGCGATGCGCGCGCGCCGCTGCCGGTCGGCGGGCAGGGGCACGCGCAGGGCGGCGCTGAGCTGCGCCTTGCCGACGCGGATGCCGGCCAGCGCGAAGCGCGCCAGGGCAGCCAGGGGGTCCTCGTACTCGACCGCCAGGTGGCAGGCATCGAGGCAGACCTGGATGTGCTGCAGGAGCAGGTCGCGGGCGGCGTCGCGGGTGACGCCCAGGCGCTCGGCCAGCAGCCGGCCGCCGTGGGGCAGCAGCCAATCCTGATAGAAGCGCAGCACCTCGCGGCTGTGCTCCAGCAGGCCGTCCGGCTCCGGCTCGAGGTCCAGGTGGATGAGCCGGCCGCTGCGCTCGCGCTCCCGCGCCAGCGCCGTCGTGATCTCCACCAGATGGCGGACCATGGCCAGCCAGGCCTCCTCGCCGGCGCCCGCCAGCCACGGCTTGTAGGACAGCGGCACGGTGGAGATGCCGCCTTCCACGCCGTCGGGCAGCAGCGCCGCCAGGATCGCGGCCAGCCGCAGGGTATAGTCGCGCCGCGCCGGGTCGCGCCAGTCGGGAGCGAAGACCGCCGCCTTGACCGCCTGGCCGTGGAAGGCGCCGTAGGGAAAGCCGTTCAGGGTGAAGACGTAGAGACCGTGTTCCTGCAGGAAATCCTGGAACTGCGCCAGGCGGCCGGCGGCGAGCAGCTCCTCGCTCTCGCGGCTGGACAGGCGCAGGCCCAGCCCGAAGGGAGCCTGCGGGGCGAGGCGGGCCTTGAGCCGGGGCACGTGCGCGCGCAGGTTGGCGAAGACCGTGTCCCAGCCGCTGCCGGGGTGGATGTTGCTGCAGTAGGTCAGGTGCGCGGCGCCGATCTGCATACGCTGCCTCACTGTCCGTCGAGCCGGAACTTGGGAGTCTGGCTCAGGAAGGCGGCGGGATTGCCGTGGACCACTTGGCGGATCAGGGCATCGCCATGGCCGCGCCGGCGCATCTCCAGGATGAAGGCGGGCACCGCCAGCGGGTCGCTGCTGCCCCAGTCGCAGGCCGAGTTGACGCAGACGCGCTCGGGGCCGTGCAGCTCGATCATGTCGGCGGCGCGCTCGGGCGAGGCCTTGGTCTGCGGATAGAGGGTGATGCCGCACCAGAAGCCGTTGTCGAGGATCATGCCGATGGTGTGCTCCTCGGCGTGATCGATCAGCACCCGGCCGGGCTGGATGCGCGGGTCGGCCAGCAGGGTCTCGATGATGACCGCCGTGCCCTTGTACTTGTCCTCCAGGTGCGGGGTGTGGATGAGGATGAGCTGGTCGTGGGCCACGGCGAGGTCGAGGTGGTCCTTGAAGGTGGCCAGCTCGTTGCGGGTGACGCGGTTGAGGCCGATCTCGCCGATGCCGAGCACGCTGGGGCGCTCCAGATAGGCGGGAATGCGGCGCAGCACCTCGCGCGCCAGGGCACGGTCCTCGCCCTCCTTGGGGTTGAGGCAGAGCCAGGTGTAGTGGCGGATGCCGTGGCGCGCGGCGCGCCTGGGCTCGAAGTCGGTGAGCTGCTCGAAGTAGTCCTCGAAGCCGTCCGCCGAGCGGCGGTCGAAGCCGGGCCAGAAGGCCGGCTCGGTCACGGCCACGCAGCCGGCCATGGCCATGCGCTGGTAGTCGTCGGTGGTGCGCGACACCATGTGGGCGTGCATGTCGATGTAGTCCATCACGCCACCCCCGAGCGGCGCGGCGCGGGGGCCCCGTCGGCGCTCTTCTGGTCGAGCATGTCCAGCAGCGACAGGTCCGGATCGCTGAATAGCATCTGGATGGCCTGCACGCGGCCGGGCGTCGGGCTGCTCAGCGCCCGCAGGGCCTCGCGCAGGGCCTGGATGCGGAAGTCTTCGTCGCCGCTGCCGTCGGCGGCGCGATCCAGGCGGTCCAGGAAAGCGGCGATCTCCAGGATGCGGGTGCGGTTCTCGATGAAATAGGTGTCCGCCAGTTGCCGGCGGGTCAGCGGGCATGTGCCAGCTTGGAAATCCATGCGTTGCCTCCTTGCAGGTCGGTGTGGCTGGCGTGCAGCAGGGCGGTGGCGTCGGCGAGCAGCTTGAAGTCCATCTCGTGCACCTCGAAGGGCCGACCGATGTCCTGCAGCAGCGTGATGGTGAGCCGGCCGCCCAGGTGCTCGCGGAATTCGGCCAAGCCGGCGAAGATGCTCTGCGGATGCATGGGTGCGTCCAGATGGCGGCCCAGCTCGGGGGTCCAGAGGGCGAAGCCCAGGGCGGCGAGCAGGTGCAGGATGCGCCGCCAGGCACGCAGGCTCAGGGCGCCGGAAAGGTGGGCGTAGGTGGCGTCGAGGGCGATGCCGATGGCCACCGCCTCGCCGTGGCGCAGGGCGTAGCCGCTCAACTGCTCCAGCTTGTGGGCGGACCAGTGGCCGTGGTCCAACGGCCGCGAGGAGCCGAGCTCGAAGGGGTCGCCGTTGCCGGCGATGTGCTCCAGATGCAGCTCGGCGCAGCGGCGGATCAGTTTTTCCATGGCGCGCATGTCGCGCGCCGCCAGATCCGTCGCGTGCTGCTCCAGATAGGCGAAGAAGACCGGATCCTTGAGCAGGGCCACCTTCACCGCCTCGGCCATGCCCGCCCGCCAGTCGCGCGCGGACAGGGTGTGCAGAAAGCCGGCGTCGTTGATCACCGCGCAGGGCGGCGCGAAGGTGCCGAGGAAATTCTTCTTGCCGAAGGCGTTGATGCCGTTTTTCACGCCTACCGCCGCATCGCACTGGGCCAGCACCGTGGTGGGCACGCGGATCAGCCGCACCCCGCGGTGCGCGGTGGCGGCCGCGTAGCCGACGGCATCGAGCACCGCCCCGCCGCCCACGGCCACCACGTAGGCGTGCCGGCACAGGCCGGCGGCGTGGATGGCCTCGAGCACGGCCGTCACCTGGCGCGCATCGTTCTTGGCCGCCTCGCCGCCCTCCGCCAGCAGCGGCGCACGGGCCAAGGCAAGGGCATCGGCGTGGGCGCGGCAGTAGTCCGCGATGGCGCGCAGGAGCTGCGGATGGTGGCGCTGCACGCCGCGATCCACGACGAAGAGCAGCTTTTTGGGCAGCTCCGCCGCGTCGGCGGCCACCACGTCGCGCAGCAGCGGATTGCCCGGCGCGAACAGATCGGCGGTGCCGTAGACGGCGTAGCTGAAGGTGACTTGGATCTCTTGCCGAATGACGTGCATAAAAGCTCCTCAGGTCACCGCAAAGGTGCGGGCCGCCAGCAGGGACAAGGGCAGCAGGGCCAGCAGCGCCAAGCCGTAGAGCAACCCGCCATGGCCGGCGGCAATGGCCGCATCCAGCACGATCAGCGACAGCACCCCGGCCTGCACGGCCCGCCGGATGGGGCCCGGCTGCGGCTGCAGATAGGCGCGCCAGAAGGGCGGCAGCACCCGGAACATCAAGAGCAGCAGGAAGGGCAGCAGGGCCCAGCCGCTGACGGCGGGGCTCCAGGCTATGGCCAGCAGACCCAGGAGCACCGCGTACAAAAGTCCGAGCGCCAGCGCACCGGTGGCGCGTCTGCCGCCGTGCACCTCGCCGCGGCTGACGGCGGTGATGGCGGCCACGTAGGCCAGCGGCAGCAGGGCCAGGTGCCAGCGCTCGCCCAGCAGCGCGGGTGCCGCGCTCACCCCGAGCAGCAGGTTGAGGCCCCGGCAGGCGCCCATGTTGAGCGCGCCCCACAGCGGCCGGTGCTTGCTCCAGGCGTCGTAGAGCAGCACCGCCGCGGCGAGGAGCATGGCGATCCGGCCGCTGACGCTTCCCGCGGCAAAGGCGGCCGCCACGCCGATCCCCAGCAGCGCGTAGCCGAGGGCGAAGGCGCGGCCGCGGCCGATCTGGCCGCTGGGGATGGGCCGCTCGGGACGCTCCACGGCATCGAGCGCGGCATCATGGGCATCGTTGAGCACCACGCCCCCGGCGTAGAGCGCCAAACCGGCGGGCAGCAGCCAGAGCAGCGCTCCGGTGCCCGGCAGGCCCGCCACCGCATAGCCGGCCAGCACGTCGGCGGCCGCCGTCGGCAGATTCGGCAGGCGCAGCAGTTGCAGGTAAGGCCGCCAAGCCAGGCGCGCCGGCCCGCGCACTCCCACGGACTGCTTCATCCAGCCCCGTTCCCGCGCCGTCCGGTCCGGCCCGTCATGCGTCGCGCCCGGCCCGCCGCAGCGCCTTCAAATAGGCGATCAGGTCGTCCAGCTCGGCAGGCGCGATCTGCCGCTCCGAAAAGGCCGGCATGGCGCCCAGGCCGTTGCGCACCTGCAGGCGGATCATGAAGCCCGGCAGCGGCTTGTCGTTGAGCGCCGGGCCCAGGCCGCCGGCGCCGCCCGGGTGACATTGCTGGCAGTGCTGCATGAAGACCTGCTGGCCACGCGCCTCGGCGGGGGTGCCGAGGGCCACCGGCATGCCGAGCGCCTCGCCCCGGCGCGCGGTGGAACAGCCGATCTGCAACAGCGCCAGCCCCAGCAGGACTGCCGTTGCAAGAAGATTCCGTCGCATCTGCGCCTCCTGTCCGCCGCTCACTGGCCGGCATCGCGCACTACCCGCCACAGCACGCCGGTGCCCGGGCGCGGCTCGGGACCGTGCCGGCCCATGGTCATGACGCCGAAATCCACCACGTAGAGCGCCGTGCCGGCCTGGTCGAAGCGCACGTCCACCGGCCGCTCGATGCCCGCGCCGCCGATGCGCGAGGCGGGACCGTTCTGCTTGCCCCGGTTGACCAGGAAATCCTCGATCACCCCCTTGTTCACGTCCACCCGGACCACCTTGAAGCCGACCGGGTGCAGCACCTTGTCCACATTCGGGGCCATGTCGCCGAATTGGGCGATGAAGGCCTGGCCCACGTAGCCGAAGGCGGGATTGCGGGAGAAATCGAGGCCGTTGGAGGAGGAGTGCACGCCGAGAAGGGCGGCCGGCCGCGGCGGGCGGTTGGGGTGCCGGGCCAGCAGGAACCGTGGCTGCGCCTTGCCGCGCGGCTTGAAGCGCGGATCGATCACGGGCATGCCGCCGGCGAAGTCGGGCCAGCCGTACCAGGTACCCGGCACCACCGCCCACAGCACGTCGGGAGCGGCGAAGACCGGGCGGCTGCCGCGGTTGTCGAAGGCGTTTTCGGTGGTGAAGAGCCGACCGTCCGGGGCGAAGGCCAGGCCGAAGGGGTTGCGCAGCCCCCAGGCCACCAGCTCCGGCTGGCCGCCGGCGAGGGACACGCGCATGATCGCCCCGCTGCACGGCACCCGGCCGCGGATCACCTGCCCCGGAGCCGTCCGGGTGCCGAAGGACGAGAAGGCGCCGGTGCTCACGCGATCTTCGGGGTCGGCGGTGAGCGGGTTGTCGCTTTCGAAATTGCGGCCCGCGAGCGTCACGTCGCGGCACGGGATGTCGTGAAAATCGGGATAGCGCTTGAGCCAGCCGAACTCGGCGTTGTCCGGGCCGACCACGGCGGCGTTGGTGACGGTGCCCTGAGAGAAGTACAGCCAGCCGTCAGGCCCGACCACCGGACGGTTGGTGTGGTGATCGCCCAGGCTGGGCAGCCCCTCCGCCAGCGGCGTGATCCGGCCGTCCAGGGTCACGCGCAGGATGCGGCCGAGATGGCCCCCCTCGGCGATGTAAAAGGCCCCCTGATGAAAGCTGACGCCGGTCCAGGGCGGATTCTTGCCGATCGCAACCACGCTTTGCCGGCCGTCCGGCTCCAATCGCAGCAGCCGCGGGGTGGCCCAGGCCTCGCCGTAGGAATAGCCGGCCTCCACCACGTAGAGCCGGTTGGCGTCGTCGAAGACCACGGCGCTGGGAAAGGTGAGCCCGGTGGCCACCGGCTCGACCCGGTAGCCGGGCGGCACGGCCACGTCGGCGGCGCGGATGACGCGAGGCGGCGTAAAGTCCGTCTGCCCGCCGCCGGCGGACTTGCGCACTTCGTAGCAGCCGGCCAGGGCCAGCAAGCCGGCTGCACCCAGCAAGAGCAAACATATCGCACGCCAGCGGCGCAGGGACTGCAAGCTCACGGCGCCTCCTTGGCACCCGCGGGGTGGCCGGTCGGCAAAGTGCTCGTGGGATGAGCGTGCTCGGCAGGCGCTACAGGCGGCCGGCGTGCGGCCGCAGCCATGACTGTAGCGCGAAAAAAGATAAAATCAGATACCGAGGGGAAATGCCTATCCGCACAAGGACGGATCGGGCCGCCGGCAAAATTTTATCGCTTCGACATTGTCCAAACTTTGGTCCCGCGAAAACGGCAATGATTCCCGATCCACCATACCGGTGCTAAGCTAGACCCTCTTTCCTCGATGCGTGCGCGGCTCGCATGCGACGCCGCCGGACGGGCAGCACGGTAATTGCCGCAGTCAATGCCGCGCCTGGCCTGCATACCACCGTCGCGATCGAGGAACCGGCTTCCAGCCATACACCACCTGCACAGGAGTTTCCATGACCGCATCCGCTCTCGAACTGGCCCGCGCCACCCTCCTGGAACCGGCGCAGATCAGCGATTCCGCCCTGGAACAGGTCTTCACCGCCCTCTCCCACCGCGCTCTGGACGATGCCGATCTGTACTTCCAGTACAGCCGCACCGAGGGCTTCAGCCTGGAGGAAGGGCAGGTGAAGTCGGGCAGCCATTCCATCGAGCAGGGGGTGGGCGTACGCGCCATCAGCGGCGAGCGCCAGGGCTTCGCCTACTCGGACGAGATCGTGCTGCCGGCCCTGACCCAGGCCGCCGAGGCGGCGCGCGCCATCAGCCGCCAGGGCGCCGAGAGCCGGGTGCCGATGTGGCAGCGCCGCCAGGGCTTGGCGCTCTACCAGCCCATGGACCCGCTCGCCTCCCTGCCCGACGAGGACAAGATCCGCCTGCTGGAACGGGTGGAGGCCGAGGCCAAGCGCTACGATCCGCGCATCACCCAGGTGATGGCGAGCCTGGCCGCCAAGTTCGAGACGGTGCTGGTGGCGCGCCTGGATGGCAGCATGGCCGCCGACGTGCGTCCGCTGGTGCGCCTGAGCGTGGTGGCCATCGCCGAGGAAAACGGCCGCCGCGAGCAGGGCTCGTCGGGCGGCGGCGCGCGGGCGGGCTACGAGTTCTTCCTGGAAGCCGACCGCGCGCTCGAATACGCCCGCGAGGCGGCGCGCCAGGCAATCGTCAACCTGGGCGCCGGCGAGGCGCCGGCCGGGTCCATGGACGTGGTGCTCGGCCCCGGCTGGCCCGGCATCCTGCTGCACGAGGCCATCGGCCACGGCCTGGAGGGGGACTTCAACCGCAAGGGCACCAGCGCCTTTTCCGGGCGCGTCGGCGAGCGGGTGGCCGCCCCGGGCGTGACGGTGGTGGACGACGGCACCCTGCCCGGCCGGCGCGGCAGCCTGAACGTCGATGACGAGGGCACGCCCAGCCAGTGCACCGTGCTGATCGAGGACGGCATCCTCAAGGGCTACATGCAGGATACCCTGAACGCCCGCCTGATGGGCGTGGCCCCCACCGGCAACGGCCGGCGCGAATCCTACGCCCACCTGCCCATGCCGCGCATGACCAACACCTACATGCGCAACGGCAGCCATGATCCCGCCGAGATCATCAAGAGCGTCAAGCGCGGGCTCTACGCGGTGAATTTCGGCGGCGGCCAGGTGGACATCACCAGCGGCAAGTTCGTGTTTTCGGCGAGCGAGGCCTATCTCATCGAGGACGGCAAGGTCACGCGGCCGGTCAAGGGCGCCACGCTGATCGGCAACGGGCCGGACGTGCTCACCCGGGTGGAGATGGTGGGCAACGACCTGTCCCTGGACAGCGGCGTGGGCACCTGCGGCAAGGAAGGCCAGGGGGTGCCGGTGGGCGTGGGCCAGCCGACGCTGAAGATCCGTGACCTGACTGTGGGCGGCACCCAGGGCGGCTAGCGCCGCGCCGGGCGCTTGCCGCCAGGCCAGTCCAACATCGCTGATTTATCATGCACCGGGCCGTTTCCACCGGCCCGCTCACCGTTCTCCCCCTCCGCCCAGCACCCCGTCTCCGGCTTACAACCTGCTACTTACGGTCGATTTCACGGCCGCTGATAGCCGCCTATCATTGCAAGCACGAACTGGCCACAGATCACAAGCGCCAAAAACCTGCCACCGATAAAACGTGCAGCGGCTCCTGTCCACCAGGCCGGTCGCCAGCCGTGCTGGCAGCAGGTTGAATCAGGGGGGATGCCGTATTCCGGGGAATCCACGGCTCGTGCGCGAGCCGGCCGCGCCAGCGTGCCGCTCCCCACGCACATCTCCCGCCCGACAAAAACGACACCCTTGCCGCGGAGAGATCAGGAATGGAATCGAGTTTGCGCCCTCAGGAGTCCGACCCAAACACCATTGCGACACCGCACGCAAGCTCTGTCCCTAACCATCACGAAGTTCCCGCCCGCACCAAGCAACACCGCTCTGCAACGCCGCTGGACCGTGGCCTGCATGAGCTTTTCGAGGCCCAGGTCCGGCGCACGCCGGCGGCCACCGCCGTGGTCTGCGCCGACCAGCGCCTGGACTATGCCGAGCTCAACCGCCGCGCCAACCGGCTGGCCCACCGCCTCCAGGCCCAGGGCCTCGGCCCCGAGGACCGGGTCGGCGTCTGCCTGCCGCGCTCGGTGGACCTGCTCGTCGCCGTGCTCGGCGTGCTCAAGGCCGGCGCCGCCTACGTGCCGCTCGACCCCAGCTACCCGCCCGAGCGCCTGGCCTTCATGTGCCGCGATGCCGGCATCGGCCTGCTGCTCACCCACGGCCATCTGCGCGCCCGCCTGCCCCAGGGCCCGACCACCCAGTGCCTGGACGATCCCGCGCTCCTGGCCGGCCAGCCCGAGCACGATCCCGCGCGGCCCTGCGCCCCCGACCAGCTCGCCTACGTCATCTACACCTCAGGCTCCACCGGCCAGCCCAAGGGCGTCGCCATCGAACACCGGGGCGCGGTGAACACCGTGCTGGACATCAACCAGCTCTTCGGCGTCGGGCCCGACGACCGCATCCTGGCGGTGTCGTCGCTCAGCTTCGACCTGTCCGTCTACGACATCTTCGGCGGCCTGGCCGCTGGCGCCCGGGTGGTCGTGCCGCCGCCCTCGGACACGCCGGACCCGGCCGCCTGGCTGGACTGCCTGGAACGCGAGCGGATCACCTTCTGGAACTCGGCGCCGCCCCTGCTGGAGATGCTGGTGCAGCACTGCAGCGGCCGCGACGTGCAGTTGCCGCAACTGCGCCTGGCGCTCTTGAGCGGCGACTGGATCGCCCCATCCCTGCCGGCGCGCGCCCGTGCCCTGGCGCCGAACGTGCGGGTGATCAGCCTGGGCGGCGCCACCGAAGCCTCCATCTGGTCGATCGCCTACCCCATCGATGCGGTGGACCCGGCCTGGACCAGCATCCCTTACGGCAAGCCCCTGGCCAACCAGCGCTTCCACGTGCTGGATCCCCAGGGCCTGCCGCTGCCGGTGGGCGTGCCGGGCGAGCTCCATATCGGCGGCATCGGCGTGGCGCGCGAGTACCTCAACCGCCCCGAGCTCAATGCCGAGAAATATCTCCCCGATCCCTTCCAGCCGGGCGGCCGCCTGTACCGCACCGGCGACCGCGGACGCTATCTGCCGGACGGCAACATCGAGTTCCTCGGCCGCATCGACCATCAGGTGAAGATCCGCGGCTTCCGCATCGAGACCGGCGAGATCGAAAGCACCCTGGTCCGCCACCCCGCCGTCCGCGACTGCGTGGTGCTGGCCGTGGACGATCCGGCGGGCGGCAAGCGCCTGGCGGCCTACTTCACCTGCGACGGCGCAGCGCCGTCCGCCGCGGCGCTGCGCGCCTTCCTGCAGGAGCGGCTGCCGGAGTACATGGTGCCGGCTGCGCTCGTGCACCTGGATGCTCTGCCCCTCTCGCCCAACGGCAAGGTGGACCGCAAGGCGCTGCCCGCCCCGGACGCCACCTTGGAGGCACGCACGGATTTCGTGGCGCCGCGCGATGCGGTGGAGCAGCAGTTGGCCCAGATCTGGGCCGAACTGCTGGGGACCGGACAGGTGGGCGTGCGCGACAACTTCTTCGCGCTCGGCGGCCACTCCCTCATGGCCACACAGCTCACCGCCCGGGTACGCGCGGCCTTCCAGGTCGAGCTGCCGTTGCACAAGCTCTTCGAGGCGCCCACGGTGGCCGGGTTGGCGGAGACGATTACCGGCTTGCGCGGTCAAAAGCCGGACAAGAGCGGACGCATGGCCGAACTGATGAAGAAGCTGGAGCACCTCTCGGACGACGAAATCAACGCCCTGCTGCAGGAAAAGAAGAGGAGCGTCTAAGATGATCGACCTTGCCGATATGGATGGAGAGCTGTCTCCCGAAAAGCGGGCGCTGCTGGCACTGCTGCTGGCGGAAGAGGAGGCCCGCGCGGCGGCCGAAGCGCCCGCGGACGAAGCGCCGCGGCGCCGCGATCGCGGCACCGGGCCCTGTCCGCTGTCCTTCGCGCAAAAGCGCCTGTGGTTCATCGACCAGCTCGAACCCGGCAACCCCTTCTACAACATTCCCATCGCCATCCGCCTGCGCGGCCCGCTGCATCTGCCGGCGTTGGAAAGTGCCCTGCGCCATCTGGTGCAACGCCATGAATCCCTGCGCACCACCTTCGCCGCGCCGGTGGGCCAGCCGGTGCAGGTGATCGCGCCCGCCCTCGACCTGCCCCTGCCCGTCACCGATCTCGGCCAGCTCCCGGCGGACGCCCGCGAAGCCGAAGCCCGGCGCCTGGCCCGGGCCGAAGCCGAAACGCCCTTCGACCTGGAGCGCGGCCCGCTGCTGCGCTGTGCCCTGCTGCGCCTGGGCACCGACGAGCACATCCTGATGCTCACCATGCACCACATCATTTCGGACGGCTGGTCCACCGGCGTGTTCTACCGGGAGCTGGCGGCCTGCTACGATGCCTTCGCCCAGAGCCGGGAGCCCACGCTGCCCGAGCTGCCGCTGCAATATGCCGACTTCACCCTCTGGCAGCAGGACTGGCTGCGCGGTCCCGAGCTCGAGCGGCAGCTCGCCTACTGGCGGGAGCAGCTCGGCGGCAAGCTGCCCGTGCTGCAGTTGCCCAGCGACCGGCCGCGGCCGGCGGTGCAGAGCCATCGCGGGGCGGAGTACCGCTTCCGCCTGTCCGCCCAGCTCACCCAGTCCCTCAAATCGCTCGGCCAGCAGGAGGGGGCCACCCTCTTCATGGTGTTGCTGGCCGCCTTCAACGTCCTGCTGTTTCGCTACACGGGCGCCGAGGACCTCATCGTCGGCTCGCCCATCGCCAACCGCAGCCGGGTAGAACTGGAGGGGCTCATCGGCTTCTTCGTGAACACCCTGGCCCTGCGCACCCGCCTGGACGGCGGGCTGTCCTTCCGCCAGCTGCTGGCGCGGGTCAAGGAGAGCACGCTGGGCGCCTACGCCCACCAGGACCTGCCCTTCGAAAAGCTGGTGGAAGTGCTGCAGCCGGAACGCAGCCTGAGCCATAATCCGCTCTTCCAAGTCATGTTCGTGCTGCAGAGCGCGCCCATGCAGCCCCTGGCCCTGCACGGCCTGAGCACCGAATCCCTGGAAGTGGACAGCGGCACCGCCAAGTTCGACCTGCTCTTGTCCATGACCGACCGGCCCGAGGGCTTGAGCGGGTCGCTCGGCTACAGCAGCGATCTCTTCGACGAGGCCACGATCGTGCGCCTGGTCAGCCACTTCGAGACCCTGCTGGAAGGCATCGTGGCCGCGCCCCAGAACCGGGTGGACGAACTGCCGCTGCTGCCCGCCGCCGAGCGCCGGCGGCTGCTCGGCGATTGGAATGCCACCCGGACCGACTACCCGGCCGAGCGCTGCCTGCACCAGCTCTTCGAGGCCCAGGCACAGAGCACGCCGGATGCGCCCGCCGCCCTCTTCCAGGGCGAGAGCCTGAGCTACGCCGAGCTCAACCGCCGCGCCAACCAGCTGGCCCATACCCTTCAGGGCCTCGGCATCGGGCCCGACGACCGCGTCGGCATCTGCGTGACCCGCTCCCTGGACCTGCTCGTCGCCGTGCTCGGCGTGCTCAAGGCCGGCGCCGCCTACGTGCCGCTCGATCCCAGCTACCCGCCCGAGCGCCTGGCCTACATGCTGGAGGACGCCGGCGCGCCGGTGCTGCTGACGCAGGCGCGGCTGCTGCCCGATCTGCCGGCGCACGGGGCCCGGACCCTGTGCCTGGACCGCGACTGGGATCGCATCGCCCAGGCCCCGACCCACAACCCCGAGCCGGCCGTCACGCCCGAGCACCTGGCCTACGTCATCTACACCTCCGGCTCCACCGGCCAGCCCAAGGGCGTCGCCATGGGCCAGCGGCCGCTGCTGAATCTGCTCGCCTGGCAGGTGCGCAACTCCACCCTGCCCCGCGGCGCCAAGACCCTGCAGTTCGCCTCGCTGAGCTTCGACGTCTCCTTCCAGGAGATCTTTTCCACCTGGTGCGCGGGCGGCACCCTGGTGCTGATTCCGGAGGACACCCGCCGCGACATGTGGGCGCTGGCGCAGACCCTGAAGGAGCACCGCGTCGCCCGCCTGTTCCTGCCCTTCGTCGCCCTGGAGCATCTGGCCGAAGTCATCGAGGAAAGCGGCATCCTGCCCACCAGCCTGCGCGAGGTGGTCACCGCCGGCGAACAGCTCCAGGTTACCGGCGCCGTCCAGCGCCTGTTCGAGCGGCTGGACGGCTGCATCCTGCAGAACCAGTACGGCCCGTCCGAAAGCCACGTGGTCACCGCACACACCCTGGCGGGGCCGCCCGCCGACTGGCCGCGGCTGCCGCCCATCGGCCGGCCCATCGCCAACTGCCGCATCTACCTGCTGGACGGCCGGCGGCAGCCGGTGCCCATCGGCATCCCGGGCGAGCTCTACATCGGCGGGCCGGTGCTGGCGCGCGGCTATCTCAACCGCCCCGAGCTGAGCGCCGAGCGCTTCCTGCCCGATCCCTTCCAGCCGGGCGGCCGTCTGTACAAAACCGGCGATCTGGCGCGCTACCTGCCGGACGGCAACATCGAATTCCTCGGCCGCATCGACCATCAGGTGAAGATCCGCGGCTTCCGCATCGAGCTCGGCGAGATCGAGGCGGTGCTGAGCCAGCATCCGGCCGTACGTACCGCCCTGGTGACGGTGCGCGAGGACCAGCCCGGCCGCCGGCGGCTGGCGGCCTACGTCTTGGCCGAAGATCCCGGCAATGCCCCCGCCGCCGGCGAGCTGCGCGCCTTCCTGCAGGAGCGGCTGCCGGAGTACATGGTGCCGGCCGCCTTCGTGGTGCTGGCCACCTTCCCGCTCACCCCCAGCGGCAAGGTGGACCGCAAGGCCTTGCCCGCGCCCGGCGACGCACTCGATGCCCGCGAGGAAGGCTTCCTCGCCCCGTGCGATGCGGTGGAGCGGCAATTGGCCGAGATCTGGGAAGAGCTGCTGGGCGTCAAGCCGGTGGGCGTGCGCGACAATTTCTTCGAACTGGGCGGCCACTCGCTGCTGGCGGTGCGCCTCTTCGCCCGCATCGACAAGCAGTTCGGCAAGCGCCTGCCGCTGGCCACCCTGTTCAAGGGCGCCACCATCGAGCACCTGGCTGGCCTCGTGCGGCAGATGGAAACTGCGGCGCGCCACGGGCATCTGGTGGAGATCCGGCCGCACGGCGGCAAGCGGCCGCTCTTCTGCATCCATCCCATCGACGGCAGCGTGCTGTGGTACGTGGATCTGGCGCGGCATCTGGACCCCGATCAGCCCATCTACGGCTTCGAGGCCACCGATCCGGCGCACGTGCAGCTGGCCACGCAGCCCATCGAGACCATGGCGGCCCGCTACATCGAGGAGATGCGCGCCGTCCAGCCCCAGGGTCCTTACCTGCTCCTGGGCTTTTCCTCGGGCGGCGCGGTGGCCTTCGAGATGGCCCGTCAGCTGCACGCCCAGGGCGAGCGCATCGCCATGCTCGGCGTCATCGACACCAATCCGGTGCGCATCACCGGCTACCGCCATGCGGCGCGCGACCTGAACCTGCTCTACGGTATCTTCAACGCCATGCAGTGGAAGTGGGTGAAAGGCCTGATGCCGCGCCTGGCCAAGAAAACGCGCCAATGGTGTGGACTCGAGGCGCCCGGCGAGTACGACATGCAGCACCAGTTCGAAAAATCCGCCGGCGAGTGGATCTTCGAACTGCCGGAGCACCGCCGCCGCTTCGTGAAGACCCACTCGGACACGCTGATGGACTATGTGCCCAAAGCCTTCCCCGGCCACGTGACCCTGTTCCGCACGCGCAAAGACGCGCTGGCCTACCGCTGCGACCCGCAGCTGGGCTGGAGCCGGCTGGCACAAAGCGGCGTGACGGTGCGCACCATTCCCGGCAAACACTCCACCCTACTGAAGGAGCCCAACGTGGGCATCCTGGCGCAGGCGCTGACGGACTGCCTGGCCCAGGCCGAGGACGCGACCGCCCCGGAAGAGTCTTGCCCGTCCCTGTACTCCCTCCACGAGGCGGAGTCGTGAATGGAGAAGGAACGTGGCGCCCCGGGCCGGAGCCGGCGAGCGTGCCAGCGCAGGCCTGGGCTGCGCCGCCGGCGATCTTGAAGCTGGATGCGGACATGGTGCACGTCTGGCGTCTGCCCCTGGGGCTAGACGACACCACGGTGCAGGACTTGTACCAGACCCTCAGCGACGACGAGCGGCAGCGGGCCGCGCGCTTCCACTCGCCGCGGCCGCGGCAGGAGTTCATCACCGCCCGCGGCCTGTTGCGGGTGGTCCTCGGCCGCTATCTGGAGCAGGCGCCGCGACAGCTGCGCTTTTGCTACGGCGCCCAGGGCAAGCCCGCGCTGACGACGTCCCGCCGCCCGCACCCGCTGCGCTTCAACCTGTCCCACTCCCATGGTCTCGCGCTGCTGGCCGTGACACAGGCCCGGGAGGTGGGCGTGGACGTGGAGTACATGCGTCCCAACTTCGACTGCCTGCAAATCGCCGCGGAGTTCTTCTCGCCTTGGGAAGTGGCTGCCCTGCGCCGTCTGCCGGCGGCCGCGCAAAAAACCGGCTTCTTCAAGGGCTGGACCTGCAAGGAAGCCTACCTGAAGGCGCGCGGCGGCGGACTGCACCTCGGCCTGGATCACTTCGACGTCGCCCTCGCCCCCGGCGAAGCGGCCCGCCTGCTCCGGACCCGCCCCGATCCGGCGGATGCCGGCCGCTGGACCCTGCAGGAACTGACGCCCGGCCCCGGCTACGCCGCCGCATTGGCGGTGGAAGGCAGCGGCTGGGGACTGTGCTGCTGGCAGTCGCCGCTGGCGGATGCGTCCGCCTGACCCGATCGCCCCGATTGAGTCCCGGCTAACCCTTCCCTTGCCGCTTCCGGTGGGCCTGCACGAAGGCAATGGCGTTCTCGACCGCCTCGTCGACCCGGCGCAGCATCTCCGCGTACTCGTCCGAGCTCATGTAGAAGAGCAGGTCGATGGACTGGCGCACGTAGCGCGGCGGCAGGTGGTTGAGAGCGACGCAGGCCACGTCCTCCAGGAAATTCGCATCCTCCACGGCGGCCGCTTCCGCGATCTTCCGGAAGACCAGGTGTTCGTAGTAGTTGTGAATCGCTTCGAAAGTCACGACTTCCCTCCCCGGCATCCACGCCGCCGACGTGGGCGGCTGCCTGTGAAGATAGCCGCGCGCCGGCAGGCCCGCCAGGGGCGAACGGCGGTCCTGGGCCTCATCCACCGGCGGGCGCCGTGCCCGGGACCAGAAAGACGGGTTCCTGATCCGCCGGCATGGCGGCCAGTTCCTCCGGCGTCAGCCGGGCGTAAATCTCGATCAGGTAGCCGGACGGGTCCTTCAGCCACAGCTCGTGCAGGGGCGTGCCGCGCCAGGTGGTGCGCGGCGGCTTGACGATCTCCACGCCCAGTGCCTGCGCCTGCCGGTAGCTCTCGATCACCGCCGCCCGGTCCGCCACCCCCAGGCCCAGGTGATAGAGGCTGTAGGTGTCCAGCGCTTCGCCCCGGTCATTCACCAGCAGCACCAGGTTGAGCCGCAGGGCCGGCGCGATGAAGGTGCTGTAGCGCGCGGTGCGGTCCTTGGGCTCGACACCCAGGAAGGCCGTATAGAAGGCGGTGCTGGAGGCCAGATCGGCCACCCGCAGGCTGAGGTGGAATTCGGCCGCGGTGGGCACCAGCGCCCCGCTCATCCCTGCAGGCCCTGGATCTGCCGCAGGAGTTCGCCGACCCGCGTCCGCACCTCGTCACGGGTGGCGCGGAACTTGGCCATGATCTCCTCCTCGCTGCCGGTGGCCTTGGCCGGGTCCTCCAGGGGCCAGTGGATCTTCTCCACATCGGGCGGCAGCACCGGACAGTGCTCGTCGGCGTGGCCGCACACGGTCACCACCACGTTGGCGCGCCGGATCATGGCGTCGGTGACGCGGGTTGATTCCTGGCCGGAGATGTCCACCCCCGCCTCCGCCATCACCGCGATGGCGCGCGGGTTCTTGCCGTGAGCCTCGATGCCGGCGGATTCCGCCACCACCGCCCCGCCGCCCAGATGCCTGGCCCAGCCTTCGGCCATCTGGGAACGGCAGGAGTTGCCGGTGCAGAGGAAGAGGATGCAGGGTTTATCGTGGGTCATATCGTGCTCCTGGGTCGAAGTCGTAAGGAACGGGCTGCGCCCGCTCCTATTCTCTGAAATCCCAAACTGGCGCCTCCGCTCAACGCCCTACAAAACCCCCGCCAATCCCAGCAAAGTGACCAAAAGCACCGGCGGCGTCAGCACCAGGCCGACGCGCATGTAGGTGCCCCAACCAATTTGCAGTCCCTTGCGCGCCAGCACGTGCAGCCACAAAAGCGTCGCCAGGCTGCCGATGGGGGTGATCTTGGGGCCGAGGTCGCTGCCGATGACGTTGGCGTAGATCATCGCTTGGCGCACCCCCTCGCTCAGCCCCTGGGCATCGGCGATGGCGATGGCGCCGACCAGCACCGTCGGCATGTTGTTCATGACCGAGGACAGAAAGGCGAAGAGGAAGCCGGTGCCCACCGTCGCCGCCACCTGGCCGTGCTGGCCGAGCCAGGCCAGGATTTCGCTCAACTGCGCCGTCAGGCCCTGGTTGCGCAGGCCGTAGACCACCAGGTACATGCCGAGGCTGAAGAGCACCACCTGCCAGGGCGCCTCGCGCAGCACCTTGCGCACCGGGATCACCCCGCTTGCGCCGCCGTTCCACCAGCGCCCCGCCACCGCCAGCAGCACCAGCGCTCCCGAGCCGGCCATGAGCGACACCGGCACGCCCAGGGGACCGGTGACGAAGTAGCCGAGCAGCAGCAGGCCCAGGATCGGCCAGCTCAGGCGGAAGACCAGCGGATCGCGGATGGCGCTGGCCGGCGCCGGCAGGTCGGTCAGGCTGTAGCGGCCGGGGATTTCCCGCCGGAAGTAGAGCCAGAGCACCACCAGGGTGGCGGCGAGCGCCACCAGATTCACCGGGACCATGACCCGGGCGTAGCGATCGAAGGGAATGCCGAAGAAGTCAGCCGACACGATGTTCACCAGATTGGACACCACGAAGGGCAGGCTGGTGCTGTCGGCCACGAAGCCGGTGGCCATGACGAAGGCCAGGGTCGCGCCGGGTCCGAAGCCGAGGGCCAGCAGCATCTCCATGACGATCGGCGTGAGGATCAGCGCGGCGCCGTCGTTGGCGAAGAAGGCCGCCACCGCCGCGCCCAGCAGGATGATGAGCGGAAAGAGCAGATGGCCCCGCCCCCCGCCCCAGCGGGCCACGTGCAGGGCGGCCCAGTGGAAGAAGCCGGCCTCGTCCAGGATCAGCGAAATGACGATCAGGGCCACGAAGGTGAAGGTGGCGTTCCAGACGATGTCCCAGACCACGGGGATGTCGCTCCAGCCGATGACCCCGGCCAGCCCGGCCGCAGCCGCGCCCAGCAACGCGCTCCAGCCGATGCCCAATCCGCGCGGCTGCCAGATCACCAGCACCAGGGTGGCGACGAAGATCAGGAAGGCGAACAGCATGGCCTAAACCACGCTGGCAACGGCGGCGGGCTGGGTGCAGGGCGACATCTTGTTCTCCTTATATGCGTTCAAGCAGATATATTGCGTCGAAAAAACGACTCAGAGGCCGCACGCCTGCGGGCGCTCCGGGTGGCGGCGCAAGCGCGCCAAGTCGGCCTCCCAGTCGGGCTGGACCGCGTGCCCGGCCAGGGTATCCTGCAGCACCTGCCGCGCCCAGGCGGGCAGGTCCGGATGCAGGCGGTAAAAGGCCCAGGTGCCGCGTCGGCTGTCCAGCACCAGGCCGTGCTCGCGCAGGCTGGCCAGGTGGCGCGAGATCTTCGGCTGCGCCAGGCCCAGGGCATCGGTCAGCTCGCAGACGCAGAGCTCGCCCTCCGCCTGCAAGAGGTGCAGGATGCGCAAGCGGGTCTCGTCGGCGAGCTGCTTGAAGAAGTCCACGGCCGTCAGCATGGGCGCGACTATATTCGCTTCAGCATATATCTGTCAAATCGCATCAATGGGCCGCCGGGCGCCGCGCCGACACGGCGAAGCTCGCCAGCACCGTCACGCCGAGAATGATCCCCGTCACCGCCAGCGCCCAGCCCACCGGCACCTTGAACCACGGCGCCGCCAGCATCTTCGCCCCGATGAAGGCGAGCACCAGGCCCAGGCCGTACTTGAGCAAGCGGAAGCGCTCGGCCATGTCGGCCAGCAGGAAGTACATGGCCCGCAGGCCGAGGATGGCGAAAATGTTGGAAGTGAAGACGATGAAGGGATCGGTCGTGACCGCGAAGATGGCGGGAATGCTGTCCACGGCGAAAACCAGATCGGTGACCTCGATGAGCACCAGCACCAGCAGGAGCGGCGTCACGCAGCGGACGCCGTCGCGGCGCACGATGAAGCGCTCCCCCTGATAATCGGCGGTGACGCGCAGGTGGCGCCGCATCCATTTGAGCAGGGGATTCCTGCTCAGATCCGGCGCGCGGCGGGCGAAGAAGAGCATGCGCAGGCCGGTCAGCAGCAGGAAGGCGCCGAACAGGTACAAAATCCAGTGGTAGCGGGCGATCAGCAGAGCACCGCCCACGATCATCACGGCGCGCATGACGATGGCGCCCAGCACGCCATAGAGCAGCACGCGCTGCTGATACTCGGGCGGCACGGCGAAATAGCTGAAGATCATCAGGAACACGAAGAGGTTGTCGACGCCCAGCGCCTTCTCGATCAGGTAGCCGGTCAGGTATTCCAGCGTCTTCTGGTCGGCCACCGACCGCCCGGCGCTACCGAGCAGATACCACCAGAGCAGCGCGGCAAAGGCGAGCGCCAACAGGATCCAGAACACGGACCAGCCCGCGGCCTCGCGTACCGACACCCGATGCGCGCCGCGGGCGCGCAGGGCGAGGATGTCCACGGCGATCATGGCGACGATGAAGACCATGAAGCCGAGCCACATCCACCAGCTGCCGACCGTCTGCGCCATCATCGCTCCCCCTGCCTGCTTCCGTCCCTCTGAGCATAGATCCTCGCCAAGCCGCACGTGCTGCCCGCCGCGCGCCGGCGCCTGCTATCTTTAGAAAATCGGCGGACAGGGAATATTTCGGCCCCGAATCGCCTCTTTCACAGTAGCAATCACGGACAGGGCCCATGGCGAACGGCGACGAGACATCCTTTGAACACTGGGTCCGCCAGTACCAGGCCTTCCTCTACCGGGCGGCCTGGGCGCTGACGGGCGAACGGACACTGGCGCAGGACCTGGTGCAGGAGACCTTCGCCCAAGCCTGGCGCGCCCGCGCCCAGTTGCGCCAGCCCGCGGCCGCGCAGGGTTGGCTCTACCGCATCCTGTGCCGCGCCGCCCTGCGCCAGCGCCGCGAGCCTTGGGCGCCCTGGGACGAGGCGGACTGCGCCGGCGCGGTGGCGGAACTGCCGGCGCTGGATGCGCGCATTGATCTGGTGCGCGCCCTGCAGCGCATCGCTCCCGCCCACCGCGAGATCCTGGTGCTCTATTACCTGACCGACATGGACTACGCCCAACTGGCCGCGGCTCTGGACATTCCCGCCGGCACGGTGATGAGCCGGCTCCACCGGGCGCGCCAAGCCCTGCGCCGGGCCCTTGGAGAGGACGACACGGATGACGCGAATGCCAGATGACCCGTTCGACGCACGCATGCGCAACCTCTTGCGCGAGCTGCCGCTGCCGGAGCAGCCGCTGGCGTTGTCGGCGCCGCCGCTGCCGCGCCGCGCCTTCCTGCGCCAAGGCCTGGGCTGGACAGCGGGCCTGGCGATCCTGAGCCTGGGCGGCTGGCTCGGCCGGGACTATCTGCATACCCCGCCGCTGGTGCTCGCCGCCATCCGCCATGTGGACGAGGAAGCGGGCCTGCGCGGCATGCTGGTGCCCGATCCGGCGCCTGTGCGCGCCGCCCTGGGCCTGCCCGCCGCCGCTCCCTGGCCGGGCATCCTGCAGCTCTGCAAAAGCTGCCGCGTGGACGGCCACCGCGCCTGGCACCTGAGCCTCTTCCAGGAGCGGCTGGGCTATGTGCAAGTGTTGATCTTCCAGCACGTCCTGCCCCAGGCCGCCGGCCAGGGCCGCTGGCTCCGCCATCATTGGCGCTTCGCGGCGGCGCCGTCCGGCCGCAGCATGCTGCTGCTGTCCCGCCACCCTCTGGCCCTGGCCCGGGTGCAAGCAGCACTCAAGCTTTGAGAGCGCCGACAATCACTTCCAATCACTTCGACAAAGGAGCACATCATGCCGAAACGCATCCCGACACGCCCCCTGCCGGCCTTGGCCGCCACGCTCCTGCTCGCCGCCGGCGCCAGCCAAGCGACCGCCGCCGACAACGACGACCGTGCCCTGCTGCAACAAGCCCAAAAGCTCTTCAAGCCCTTGCCCAAGGACATGGGCACCCGGGAAAACCCGGTCACGCCGGCGCGCGTGGCCCTGGGCCGGGCGCTCTTCTTCGACCCACGCATCTCGGTGGACGGCACCGTGAGCTGCGCCAAGTGCCACAAGCCCCAGCTCTACGGCACCGACGGGCTGGCCAAGGCCATCGGCAACCACGCCAAGGTCAACCCGCGCAACTCGCCCACCATCCTCAACGCCGCCCTGCAGGGCGTGGTCTCGGCCCACTGGCGCGGCGACCGCAAGTCGGTGGAGGACCAGGCCACCAAGTCCCTCATCGGTCCGCCCAGCTTCGGCCTGCCCAACAACGAGGCGGCCGTCGCCAGGCTCAAGGCCATCCCCGGCTATCAGCCCATGTTCAAGGCCGCCTTCCCGAATGACGCCGATCCCTACAGCGTGGACAACTGGGGCACCGCCATCGGCGCCTACGAGCGCACCCTGGTCACGCCCGGGCCCTTCGACGCCTTCCTGAGGGGCGACACCCGCGCCCTCTCGCCCACGGCCAAGGCCGGCCTGCGCGACTTCATCAGCGTCGGCTGCGCCAGCTGCCACAACGGCCCGGGCCTCGGCGGCACCAGCTATCAGAAATTCGGCGTCCACCAGAACTACTGGAGCGCCACCGGCAGCAAGGAGGTGGACAAGGGCCGCTTCGACGTGACCAAGGACGAGAAGGATCTCTACGTTTTCAAGGTGCCGATCCTGCGCAACGTCGCCATGACCCCGCCCTACTTCCACGACGGCTCGGTGGCCACCCTGCCCGCGGCGGTGCGCATCATGGCCAAGGTGCAGCTCAACAAGACATTGTCGGACGCGCAGGCGCACAACATCGTCGCCTTCCTCGACAGCCTGACCGGACCGTTGCCGAAGAATTTCGCCACCGTGCCGGTGTTGCCGAGCGCGGCGTTCCGCGAGCGCTAGCACGCAGCGAACCAGCCGGGTGGGGCATGCCCTCACCCGATCTGCCCACGCGTGGCGCGCCCTGCCTGCTCCGGTGGCTGGAAGCCAGGAGCCGCTGCCGGATCACTATGGGAATGGCAACCGGCCCCGCTCCGGACGCCGTCGGCGTTCGATACCGATCCTATCCGGGGTCAGTCACTCCGGGTGGACGACCGGCAGCTCCTGCCACTTCGTCTTACGGATGGCATAGAGATCCCGCAGGGTGAGGGGCAACATCACCAGAATGAAAAGCATCCAGATGTCCAGCATCTGGTTGGCCAGCGGTCCCGCCACTTGCCGCAGGTGCTGGCCAAACTCGGCCAAGCCCAGCAGTTTGAAAGCGTTGGCGACGTCCAGCGCGCCCGTAAACCCGCCGAAGCCGGAGGCGAGGAACAGCAGGGCGATGGCCATCAACGGATAAAAGTTGCGGGCGCCGCGGCGATTGAAATCCAGCACCCGCGGATCCGGGTGATGGCTGTTCACGGCAAAGGTCAGCATGGACAGGCCGAACCAAAGCACCCCGAAGCCTGGGATCAGGGCCGCCGCCAGATTTCCGTAGTGAAAGGCACTCGCAGCGCGTCTGGCGGATGCTGCTGCGGTGGTGGCGTGCATCGTCGTGGTGCTCATCGCGCTATACTCCTCCCTGTCAGGTGGAACACCATGTCGGACGCATCAACTCGGCGCAAAGGCGTCGAAATGGATCTGGGCCGACGGCGTGTCATAGGTCTTCAGCAACGCCAGCGTGGCATTGATCAGACCCGGCGAACCGCACAAATAGACCTCGTGCTGCCCCCAGGGCCCGCATTCGTCCACGGTGGGCAGCAGCATCTGCGTGCCGCCGGTATCGACGGCAGTGGTAAACCGGAAGTTAGGGTAGCGCCTGGCCCAATCGGCCAGCAGGTCGAGATGATAGAGATCCTGCTCCTGGCGCGCACCGAAAAAGAAGTGGATGCGCCGATCGAAACCCCGGAAAAAAGCCTCTTCCAGGATGCCCTTGATGGGCGCGAAACCAGTGCTGGCGGCGACACACAGTACGTCGCGTGGGCTATCCTCGCGCAAGAAGAACTCGCCGATGGGACCCCTGATGCGCAGGCGGTCTCCGGGCTGCAGCGCCTCGAAAAGCTGCGTGCTGAAAAGCCCGTTCGGCGCCCGGCGGATGTGGAACTCCAGGGTACCGTCGTCCGCCGGCCGGTTGGCGATGGAATAGGAGCGCATGACGCCGGGATGGCCGGGCACCTCCACCTGCACATACTGCCCGGCCTTGTAGGCGAAGGGGGTTTCCGGCCGCAGCCACAGCCCCATCACGTCCGGCCCCAGGCGGAGCAGGCGCCGGATCTCGGCGTGTTGGAAGGATTCAGTGTGCACCGACGCTGCAATGCACAGGTCGCTGGTCGGCTTGAACTTGCAGAGGATGGCCGCGCCGGCCGCCTTTTCCTCCGGAGTGAGCAGCAGGGGCATGTAGATGCCCTGCTCGCCCTGGCCTTCCAGCACGGTGCCCTTGCAGTCGCCGCAGGAACCGTTGCCGCAGCCGTGCTGCAGGGCGACGCCGTGGGCCAGCGCCGCCTCCAGCACCGTCTGTCCGGCCTCGGCCGTGAAGGACACCCCGCTCGGCTCGACGGTGATGCGATAGGACATGAACCGGCTCCTCAGGCGGCCGCCTGCTCTGCCGCCTCGATCATGACCTGGGCTGCCACGTTGTAGGCTGCGCTCCAGGCTTCGGCCACTGCCGGGGTCCAGGCGGGGCCGGCGAAATGCGCCAGGGTCGCCAGCAGGCTGGCGCCGACGATGGGATAGTGTTCGGGCTGGGTGTGGTACTTGTTGTGGCCCGCCCCCAGCTCCTGCAGATACGGCACCAGGGCGTCGAGCTGGTCGATGTGGGTCACGATCTGCACGATGGAGTTGAGCAGGCGCTCCTTCTGCGCGTCCATCTGCGCCGGGAACATGGCGCGCACCTCGGGGTAGTGGCTGAACATGTAGTTGTAGAAGTAATCGGTGACGGCAACGCCATGCGGCGCCACCACGGCAAAACTTTCCCTGATCAGGGCGGGATTGAGGCTCATG